>NZ_JBXGGR010000118.1:0-23533 GCF_056855035.1 Suttonella sp. | reverse complement strand
AAAAATCATTCAGACTAATAATAAATCCACATCCATATCGCGGATGGCTTCCTGCGCATTCAGCAGCAATTCCTTATCACAAATAATGCAATCGAAAACCGTTAAAGGACAAATCAAAAATGTCGCTACTTTGCCGTATTTAGAAGAATCCGATACCAAAATATTTTTATGCGCCGCTTGAATAATGGCTTTTTTGACAGGAATTTTATTTTCATCTGGCGTGGTCAAGCCTTTTAAATTCCAAGAAGAAGTGGAAACAAAAGCAATACCTATCGCCAATTGGGATAAGGTTTGCGCCGCCAATCCGAAAAGCGCTGCGGAAATCGCCGCCGGCTACATGCCCTCTCCCGTCCCTGCACTGCAACAAGCCCTGCCCCATTCAGGCTTAATGGCAGTCAGAAGCACGCAAATGCGCGAAGAAATTCTCCATTTCTTCCAAGAACTCTACAACCTCAACTCCAAAATCATCGGCGGCGCCGCACCCGATGCCGCCTTAATCGCTTAAAACAGATAAAAAGCCGCTTCAAAGCGGCTTTTTATCATTTTAAATTAACGAAATTAAACGAAAATCAAATTTTCATATTTGTAGATATAAGAAAAGGCAAATACTCTAAAATAATCACATATCTCTACGACGCTTCAAAGTATCAATCAATACTGCAAGAATAATAATCGCCCCTTTAATAATCAGCTGCCAATAAGGATCTACACCTAATAAATTTAAACCCTTATTAGTGGTGCCGATGATTAAGGCACCAATTACGCACATTGGCACTGAACCGATGCCGCCGTTTAACGATGTACCGCCAATAACCGCTGCCGCAATCGCATCTAATTCCCAAGCATTACCATAAGAAGGATTTCCCGCGTAAGTGCGCGAGGCAAGCATAGCCCCTGCTAAACCGGCAAGCGCACCTGCTAAGGTATAAACCATAATTAAAGTCTTACGCACATTAATACCCGAGATTCGCGCCGCATTACGATTGCCGCCAATAGCATAAACGTGACGACCAAACTGCGATTTACTCAGCAAAATATGCGAAGCTACTACGACAATAATATAAATAAATACCAGTCCCGGAACATTGAAAAATTTTAAATCGGCAATCCAAGTAAAAGCTTCGCCGCTAGCATCAATAGGACGACCGCTCGAAATAATTTGCGCTGCCCCGCGTGCAATCGTCATCATCCCTAACGTCGCAATAAAAGGAGGAATTTTACCAATAGCAGTAAAAGTACCGTTAATTGCCCCGCAAACCCCGCCGATGCCTACCGCAGCCACAAAGGCGCATAAAGCTAAAAAAGCGCCGTCAGATCCTTTAACAATAATCGCCGCAACAACCGAAGCCAAAGCCACTACCGAGCCTGACGACAAATCAATGCCCGTAGTAATAATCGCCATCGTCACGCCGATAGAAATAATTCCAAACATGGAAACTTGTTCTAAAATACTTAAAAAAGTTTCGAATGAATAAAAACCGTCTATTTTCAAAGATAATCCGGCATATAACACACCTAAAATCAACACCATTCCATAAGTATTTAAAATGTGTTTAATATCAATTTTATTTTCCATATTTTAATCCTCTAATTTTAACCCTGATGCCAAGTGAATAACTTTTTTCTGCGTAGCTTCTTCCCGCGACAATTCTCCTGTGAATCTGCCGCCTGACATAACCATAATACGGTCGCTCATAGCAAGCAGCTCTAACATATCGGAAGAAATCATAATAATAGCTTTGCCAATCTTAGCAAGCTCAACCATTAAACGATAAATTTCAGCCTTTGCGCCAACATCAATACCTTTAGTAGGCTCGTCTAAAATCAGAACATCCGGATTTAACGTTAAAGCACGCCCAATTAAAACCTTTTGTTGATTTCCGCCGGATAAATTCCCTGTCAATACCGAAACGCTAGGTGCTTTAATTCGCATCTCCTTTTTCTGCTTTTCGGCAGTTTCTTTTGCCAATCCGTTAGAAATAAGGAAATTACGAATATATGGTGTCAAATCAGGCATAATCACATTATCGGTAATGTCCATATTTAAGAACAAACCTGTTAATTTACGATCTTCGGTGACCCAGCCAATCTTATATTTTTGAGCATCAGCAGGTTTGCGAACCTCAATTTTTTGCCCGTTCATAATAATATCTCCGCTATCAGACGGACGATAACCATATAAACTTTCTGCGATAAAACTTCTGCCGGCTCCAACCAGTCCCGCTATACCTAAAATTTCACCTTTACGAACATAAAAATTAATATCTTCAAAACAATCTTTAAGATTTAAATTCCTAACCTCTAAAACTTTCTCTTCGCTGATTTCCACAATTTCTTTGGCATACATGTCGCTCATGCTGCGACCAACCATTTTTTCAATCAACTGTTCTTTAGTAACACCCTCTTTCTCAAAAGTCGCGACTAATTGACCGTCACGCAAAATAGAAATACGGTCTGAAACATGCAATACTTCATCTAATTTATGCGAAATAAATATGATTGCAATTCCGCGCTCTTTTAATTTATCAACAATATTATACAGATACTCCACTTCGCTTTCGGTTAATGAAGTAGAAGGCTCGTCCATTAGAATAACTTTAGCATCATTAGATACGGCAGTAGCAATAGCGACTAATTGTGCATGCGCTACTGATACCTCGCTCATTTTTTTATTTACATCTAAGATATTAATACCCAAATCTTTTAAAGTTTGAGCACAAACCTCGTTCATTTTCTGATTGTCCAAAAAACCGAAGCGATTAGTAATTTCACGCCCTAAAAAGAAATTCTGAGCAATGGTTAAATTAGTAGCAGGGCTGATTTCTTGCGGCACCATTATTAGTCCGGACATAATGGCTTCTATAGGTCTTCCGGGATTAAACGGCTTATCATCAAAGCGCATTTTTCCGCCGCCATCAAATGAATAAATACCATATAACACTTTCATCAAAGTGGATTTGCCTGCGCCATTCTCTCCCATTAAAGCATGGACTTCACCGCGCTTAACCTTTAAATTTACGGCATCTAGCGCTTTAACACCAGGGAAACTTTTGCTAATGTTTTCTAATTCAAGAATATATTCACTCATTCGTTTTCCTTCCTATCCAGAATGAATCACGGCTTATAGCGGTTTTCATAAATCTCTTTTTTATCTGGCGTAACCGTTTCAAAAGGAATCCATAACTCTTTTTCGGTTTTATTTTTCAACACCAAAGCATGCGCACTTTTCAAACCTTCATAACCCTGCTTTGAAGCATCTTGAAAAATAGTAATATCCAGACCTCTACCTAAATAAGCCAAAGCATCAGGAGTAGCATCAACACCGGCAATAATAAAATCACTGTCTTTTTTACCCAATTTTTCTACTGCTAACAATGCACCAATTGCCATTTCATCATTATTAGCTAAAATAACATTCATATTCGAATGAGCTTGCAACCAATCTTCGACTATACGCATTGCCGTTGCCCTATCCCATTTAGCTTCTTGTTCAGCAACAATTTTAATATTTGGGAATTGAGAAAAAACTTCTTTATTGCCTGAAGTACGCTCGGTTTGTGCTTCTAAGCCCAAGGGCCCAAGCAAAATTCCTACTTCTGCCTTTTCGCCGTTTAATAAAGCGCTTACCGCTTCTGCCTGCAAAATACCGGCATCTTTTTCTTTTGAACCGACGTAAGCGCCTAGATATTTCAATGCATCAGATTCAGGATAATGATTAATTACTACCAACGGAATATTAGCTTGCTCTAATTTTTTACCAATACTTCTAACAATTTTTCTATCGGTAGGCTGCAATAAAATTGCATCAACTTTTCTGGAAATTAAATTTTCAATTTGATTTATTACATTTGCAGAATCACCGCCAGCATCAACGATAGTTATGCGTAAGTCTTCATTTTCCTCTTGATAATGGATAATCCCATCACGCAAATAAGTTACGAATTTATCAGAAAGATTAGATAAAACCACACCGACTTCTGCAGCAAACGCCGTTTGTACAGATAGTCCTGCCAGTAAGATTAACTTTTTCATACCCATTCCTCTTATTACTTTTTGGTAGCGTAAATTTCGGTTAAATCTTTGAATGCGCTTTTTAGAATAATTTCAAAAAAGCGCTTTAGTTAATTATTGTTTTGTTTCAGGAGTAATCAATTGGAACGGTACGTTAATAATATGTTCGGCTTTTTCGCCTTTTGCCCATTGGTATGCAGCTTCAATTGCTCCCAAGCCTTGCCCTTTAGCATCTTGCAAGACAGTTGCATCTAAGCCTTTACCTAAATATTCCAGCGCATCCGGCGTTCCGTCCAAGCCCACAATAATGAAATCTTCATCTTTCAGGCTTGCTTTTTGGGTAGCTAAAATCGCACCAATAGCCATTTCGTCATTGTTTGCTACAATGACATTCAGTTTGTAATCTTTACTTTGCAACCAATCTTCTGTGATTTCCAAGCCTTTGGCTCTGTCCCATTTCGCTTCTTGCTCAACAATAACTTTTATGTTTTCTGCTTTTTCAAAAATTTGCTTGTTTCCGGCAGTGCGATTGATTTGGCCGTCTAAGCCTAAAGGTCCCATTAAAATACCTACGCGCCCTTCTTTACCCGCAAGCATTTTTTCAATGGCTTCACCTTGCATAATGCCGCCCTCGATTTCTTCCGATCCTACGTAAGTATTGACATTAGGCAAATCATCATCGTTAGGACGACGGTTGACGATAATTAAGGGAATACCTGCTTTTTTGAGTTTTCTGGCAATCGGGCGTACTACCTGTTTATCCGTGGGATGGATAATAACGGCGCTAACCTTCTGAGAAATAAAATTTTCAATATCTGCCAACATGCGGTTGGGATCATCGTTGGCATCAGTCATCACAATTTTGACATCATCATGAGCTGCATCAAAGGCTTTAAACTCGTCCATCACATAGGTCAGCCATTTATCGGCAAATTTAGACATGGAGGCGCCAATGACGATTTCATCGGCTTGAGCAAAGCCCGCATAGAGCATAGCGCTAAAAAGTGCTATTTTTTTCATATAGATACCTCTTGGTTGTTGTGGAAGGTAGATTCAATCATATTGTTTATGAGCAAAGTTGTCAAAAATTTTTTTCACAAAAAAGAATTTGAAAAAAAAAATACATAATCTATAATTCAGTCTGTTAAAGCTGCATGCTCTTTTGTAACCATGAGGAGAAATTTTTATGACAATGCTTTTATTTCCAAAAGATCGTTTGTTTGACTTAGCTTGTCTTGGGAGATTATCTGTTGATATATATGGAAAAGATATCGGCGTTGGTTTAGAAAACACTTCTGCGTTTCAAAAATATCTGGGCGGCAGCTCCGCAAATATTGCCTTCGGCACTGCGCGATTAGGCTTAAAAAGCGCTATGATTACCCGCGTAGGCGATGAGCAGTTAGGTCGGTTTTTGCTGCAAACTTTGCAAAACGAAGGCTGCGATACTTCCCAAGTGAAAGTTGATCCCGAACGTTTGACCGCATTGGTTTTTCTGGCACTCAAAGATCAGGATACTTTCCCGCTTTTGTTTTACCGCCGTGATTGCGCCGATATGGCGATTAATGAAGCCGATATCAGCGAAGAGTTTATTCAAAATTGCAAAGCGCTTTTAATCACAGGTACGCATTTATCCGCTGAAACTGTTCTAAAAGCCAGCCAAAAAGCGCTTTCTTATGCAAGAAAGCACGGTACTAAAACTGTGTTAGATATTGATTATCGACCTGTTTTATGGGGGTTAACCAATACGGGAGACGGTGAAACCCGCTATATTGCCAGCGATCGTGTGAGCCAGCATTTACAAACGCAATTACCGCTTTTTGATTTGGTTATCGGTACGGAAGAGGAGTTTTTAATTGCAGGCGGTGTGGAAAACAATTTGGTTGCTTCTTTAAAAAAAGCGCGCGAATGCACTGATGCCGTGTTTGTTTTAAAACGCGGTGCGCTTGGTTGTCAGGTTTTGACAGACGAAATTCCGGATGATTTATGTGATTTGCCGTTTTATTCGGGCGAGCAAATTGAAGTGTTAAATGTTTTAGGCGCCGGCGATGCTTTCGCTTCAGGTTTTTTATATGGTTTGATTTCAGGAAAAAATTATGAAGAAAGCGCCAGAATTGCCAATCTTTGCGGTGCGATAGTCGTCTCGCGTCATGGCTGCGCGCCTGCTATGCCGACTGCCGATGAATTAGCTTATTGGTTACAAAAAGGCGGCGCTCGTCCTGATTTGGATGAGCAATTACAACATTTGCATCGTGTCAGCTTAAAACGCAAATCATGGGATGAGTTATATGTTTTAGCTTTTGATCATCGTGCGCAGTTTGAAGATTTGGTATTAAAGCATGGCTACGATTTGAAAAAAATCTCCGAACTCAAAAAGCTTATTTTTGACTCTTATACAGAATTAGAACAGGAACATTCTAATTTAGCGGGAAAATTCGGCATTTTGGCAGATAACACTTATGCCAAGCAAGTATTGTCCGATGCCACCGAACGCAGTGTGCAATGGTGGGTTGGACGTCCTGTGGAGCAACCTTCCAGCCGACCGCTACAATTTGACAAAACCGGCTCTATTGCCAGCCAACTCGGCGCAATTCCTAAAGCGCAAACTATTAAATGTCTTGTTTTCTATCATCCGGAAGATGAGGTGGAATTGCGTTTGAATCAAGAAAAGCGTTTATTGGAACTTTGGGAAGCGGTACGTCATTCAGGTCATGAGCTTTTATTAGAAGTGATTGCGCCTTTAGAAATGCCGGCTTCTGCCAAAGATACCGATAACGATAGTATTGTTCTGCGTTCAGTAGCACGTTTTTACAATTTAGGCATTAAGCCCGATTGGTGGAAATTGGCTGGCATGCGCAGCGAGTCTTGGGAATCTCTTTCTCAATTGATTCAGCAGCATGATCCTTATTGTCGCGGTGCTGTGGTCTTAGGTTTAAATCAAAGCGAAGCTGAGTTGATTGCTAAATTCAAAGAAGCTAAGCATCCGATTGTTAAAGGCTTCATGATTGGTCGGACGGTATGGGCGGAGCCGCTAAGCGCTTTATTGACAGGAAAAATTAATGCGGAGCAGGCAAAAGTTCAAATGAAGGAGTGTATGCGGCGGCTAATTGACGGCTGGTTAAACCGCAAATAAAAAACAATTAATTACGAGGAATACCCATGACTAAAAAAACTATTCGTTTAACAATGGCGCAGGCTTTGACCCGTTATTTGGCATCATTAAAAGTGGAAGATGAAAACGGGCAATTGCATGATTATGTCGGCGGCGTTTGGGCGATTTTCGGACACGGGAATGTTTGCGGTTTAGGTGAAGCACTTTCGGAATTGCGTTTGCCCGATGTTAATCGAGCATTCCGTCCAAACGGTTTGCCTGTCTATCGCGGGCATAATGAACAAGGCATGGCGCATGCGGCGATTGCTTACGGTAAAGCGCATTTCCGTCAAAGAATTATGGCAGCGACTTCATCCATCGGCCCGGGCGCGACCAATATGGTAACAGCAGCGGCATTGGCGTATGTCAACCGTTTGCCGCTTCTATTATTAACGGGCGATATTTTTGTGACCCGCAATCCTGACCCCGTGTTGCAGCAAAGCGAAGATTTTTCCGCAGGCGATACCAGCGTGAATGATTGCTTTCGTCCCGTATCTCGTTATTTCGATCGCATAACTCACCCTGCCCAATTGTTAAGCGCTTTACCGCGCGCGGTGGCGGTTTTAACCGACCCTGTTTTATGCGGACCGGTCACACTGTCCCTGCCGCAAGATGTACAGGCATGGGCATATGATTATCCTGAAGAGTTTTTCAATCCCAAACCGATTAAATTCCGCCGTTTGCATGCTGATGCGCGTGAAATTGAAGAAGCGATTACTCGTTTAAAAACAGCTAAAAAACCGCTGATTATTGCAGGCGGCGGTGTGCTGTACAGTCAAGCCAGCGCCGAATTGCAAGCTTTTGCTGAAAAATACGGCATTCCCGTAACCGAAACTCAAGCAGGTCATAGCGCTTTGCCATGGCATCATCGCTTAAATGCAGGAGCCATTGGCGTTTCCGGCGTAAGCTCTGCCAATGTTTTAGCGCAAGAGGCAGATTTGATTATTGCAGTAGGAACACGTTTGCAAGATTTCACTACCGCATCTAATACTCTGTTTTCTTCAGATATTTTAGCATTAAACGTCTCTCCCTTAGATATTACCCGCCGAAATGCTCAAGCAGTTTTAGGCGATGCCCGATTGTCGCTGAAAGCGCTTTTAGAAGCGGATTTAGAAATTGCAGCCTATGTTGGAGATGATAATTCGACACTAATTATAAAAGGTGTTCCAGGGTTAGAATATATTTCTGCCATGAATCCAGAATGGACACAGTATGCCCAAAATATTATTACGGCATGGCAAAAACGTGTTACCGAGCTGACTACCGCTATTCCAGAAGGTTTGCCCTATGACGCGGAAGTCATCGGTGCAGTGCGAGACAGCACTGAACATTCGGATAAAAATGATGTGGTCGTCTGCGCCGCCGGTACGCTGCCGGCTGAATTGCACAAACTTTGGCGGGCAGATGGTGCAGGCAATTATCACATGGATTACGGCTATTCCTGTATGGGCTATGAAATTGCCGGTGCTTTGGGCGTAAAATTAGCCCGTCTGAATCAAGAAGTCATTGTAATGCTGGGCGATGGTTCGTATTTGATGCTTAATAGCGAGCTTGCGATTGCTCAAATGCTTGGTTTAAAAATCATTGTGGTGGTATTGGATAATCAAGGTTATGGCTGTATCAATCGTCTGCAACGCGCAAGCGGCAGCCCGAATTTCAATAATCTGCTTTCCGATTGCGTGCCGGAAGGCGGAAATGATGTGCGCATTGATTTTGCCATGCATGCGAAAAGTTTAGGCGCGCATGCGGAAAAAGTCGCCGATGTCAGCATGCTTAAAGAAGCGATGAAATCGGCGCGCCAGCGCAAAGGTGTTTCGGTTATCGTCATTGATACCACGCCGGAGCGCATTACCCAAGACGGCGGCGCTTGGTGGGAAGTAGGTATTCCCGAAGTATCTAATTATGCAGCGGTCAATCAAGCGCATGCCAAATTATTAGAAGAAAAAGCCAAGCAAAAATAACAATGCTTTGGCAATACCAGATTGTTTTAAAATAGAAAGAGAAAGCTATGACATTAAATGTACGCATCGGCATCAATCCCATAGGCTGGTCAAATGACGATTTACCTTCGTTGGGCGGCGAAACGCCATTAGAAACCGCTTTAAAAGAAGGCGCGGAAATCGGCTATCAGGGTTTTGAGTTAGGTAATAAATTTCCGAAAACAGGCGAAGCATTAAAAGCTAAATTAGAGGAATTCGGCGTAGTCTGCGTTTCGGGTTGGTACAGCGCGCAATTGGGTAATAAAGATTTTACCCTTGCCCAAGAAATCGAAGCCTGCCGCCAGCATATGGAAAAATTGGCTTATAACGATTGCAAAGTAGTCGTCTATGGCGAATGCGGCGATACCATTCAAGGACAAATCAATACTCCTTTATCGCAGCGCCCCCGCTTCGCCAATGAAGACGAATGGAAACGCTATGCCGATAAGCTCAATCAATTTGGCGAACATTTGGTAAAAACTTATGGTTTACATATTGCCTACCACCATCATATGGGCGCTTATGTAGAACATCCGAACGATGTAGCGAAATTAATGAGCTTGACCGACCCGAAAGCGGTGGGTTTATTATTTGATACGGGACATTGCTGGTTTGGTCAGGCCACTAATAATCCGGAGCAAAAAATTGATGTGACGGAAATGCTGAAAGCGCATATTCATCGCGTAAATCATGTACATTGTAAAGATGTGCGTCCGACAGTGATTCGCGATATTAGAAACCGCAATCAATCATTCTTAAATGCCGTATTAGCCGGCGCATATACCGTACCATCAGACGGAGCAATTGATTTTCAGGCGGTATTAAACGTTTTAAATGAACATCATTATTCAGGTTGGCTAGTAGTTGAAGCAGAACAAGATCCCAAACTTGCCCCATCTTATGAATACGGAAAGAAAGGTTTTAATGCATTAAAAACGCTGGTAGAGTCATTCAAATGAGTCGATTATTAATTAAACCGAACCGTAATCAGGCACTTTGGCATAATATCAGCAAAGAAAGCGCCGATTGGGGCTATGTAGGCTTTCAAGTCTTGATATTAAAAGCAGGGGAAGAATTTTCTTTCCCCGCCCTTAACGATACCGAAAGATGTTTTACTATTCTGGCAGGTAAAGCAGATGTTATCTTAACTGCACAAAGTGCTCCAATTGAATACCGCAATATCGGAGAAAGAGAAAGTGTTTTTGAAGACAAATCTCCATTTGCCGTTTATGTGCCGCCAAAACTATCGGTGAATATCAAAGCGCTTTCGGATAATTTGGAAATCGGAATTTCGAGTGCGCCGGCGGAAGGGAAATTTCCTTGCCGCTTAATCCGTCCTGAGGAAATGAAACGTTCCGTACGCGGCAAAGGCTCCAATATGCGTTATATTTGCGATATTCTGCCCGAAACCGATAAGTCGGCGGAAAGTTTATTGGTGGTAGAAGTGATCACGCCTAATGGCAATACTTCCAGTTATCCGCCGCATAAACATGATCAAGCCACAGAAAACGAAACTTATTTGGAAGAAACCTACTATCACCGCATAAACCCGCCCCAAGGTTTTGCATTTCAAAGGGTTTATACTGATGATCGCAGTTTGGACGAGGCAATGGCGGTGGAAAATCATGATGTGGTTTTAGTCCCGAAAGGTTACCACCCTTGTGCCACTATTCATGGCTATGATTTGTATTATTTAAATACTATGGCAGGTGGAGAACGCCGTTGGCAATTTTACAATGCGCCTGAACATGAATGGTTATTAAAAATTTGAGGATTTTTAATTAATGAACCGTCCAGAAGACTTATTTGACGAAATTGAAAAACGCTATGATACATTAAGCAAGCGATTGCAAATCATTGCACGTGATTTACCTATTTATCGCGAACAATTGCCCTTAATGAATGTAGAAGATTTAGCTGATGCATTAGGCGTTTCAACCGCAACCATCGTTCGTTTTGCGCAACATTTCGGTTTTAAGGGATTTAGCGAATTAAAAGCGCTTTTTCAGCGTGAATGGCTGGAACAAACAAATGATTATGGCGCAAGAATTCGTACTAATTTAAGTCCTAATCAAATTAAAGACTCTGATATTGTTCAAACCATTTTTCAGAATAATATTCAAGGATTGCAGGAATTAATCACGCCTAAATTAATGGAAGAATTAAATGCCGCCGTCGATTTGATGATGCAAGCCAAAAGCTTATGGATTATGGCAAGCGGGCGGCATTTTGGTTCGGCAGCCTATCTGACTTATTTATTACAGCACAGTCCGAAAACAATTAATTGGTTAAACGGATTGTGTTTTAATTTAGAAGGAAAATTGCACAGCATTCATAAAAATGACGTGTTGATTGTGATTTCTTATGCGCCTTATGCGGAAAGCACTTTACAAGCGGTTTGCTCGGCGCATGCGCGAAAAGCGAAAATTATTGCTATTACTGACAGTCATCTCGGAGAAATTGGACAACACAGCGATCAAATTATTCAAGTGCGAGAAGCCAATAGCTATGGATTTCGTTCAGTAACCAATTCGCTAAGTGTCATTCAAGCACTTTTTTTACTCTACGCTTCACGAGCGGACTTTTCGCCTAAAGAGGATTAATCATTTGAATAAATTCAATTAATTAATAAATCATTTTTTAACAAACAAAGGATAGAACTATGAAAGCAGCATTATTTGGTGCAGGACGAATCGGCAAAATTCACGCTGGTAATTTAATCGCCATTGACGGTGTTGAATTGAAATATATTCACGATCCCTTTACCGCTAATGCCGAAGCCCTTTCGGCACAAACAGGTGCAAAACTCGCCGGTGTTGATGAAATTTTTGCTGATAAAGAGATTGATGTGGTAATGATTGCTTCTTCAACCGATACGCACAGCGATTTATTACTGAAGGCAGCAGCAGCAAAAAAACATGTATTTTGCGAAAAACCCATTGATTTATCATTAGAAAAAGCAATTTTGTGTGAAAAAGCGGTAAAAGATAGCGGCATTACCTGTATGCTGGGTTTCCAACGCCGTTTTGACCCTACGTTCTATTCGGCTAAATCACGGATTGATAATGGAGAAATCGGTACGCCCGAAGTGCTGATTATTACCAGCCGTGATCCGGGTGCACCGCCGGTTGAATATTTAAAAGTTTCCGGCGGCATTTTCCGCGACATGTTAATCCATGATTTTGATATTTGCCGTTGGATTTTAGATGATGAAGTGGTAAGCGTGTTTGCACAGGCTTCCTGTTTGGTAGATAGCAAAATTCAAAGCGAAGCCAATGATTACGATACCACCGCCGTAACATTGAAAACCAAAAGCGGTCGTCTGTGCCAAATCAATACCGCCCGCCGCGCTCCCTACGGATATGACCAACGCTTTGAAGTCATGGGTGCCAAGGGTTTGTTGCAATGCCATAATCACAAACCTACCGAAGTGCAGTATTGGGGAACAGAAAATGTTAGCCAAGATTTACCCGAACATTTCTTCTTAGAGCGTTACCAACAAGCCTATCGCCTTGAAATGGAACATTTCTTTGATTGCGTGAAAAACGGTAAAACCCCGCGCACCAATATTTCTGACGGCGTACAGGCGCAAAAACTTGCCGATGCCGCGACGGAATCAGCCAAAACAGGCAAAGTCGTTTATCTATAGCTGTTAAAAATGAGGGGCGTTCATCGCCCCCGCAAGTTTAAGCATACAGGATTTGACGGCATCAAAGCGAATAGTCAGGAATATAAGATGAATATTGGAATCGTCGGATTGGGGCGTCTGGGTAAACGCCATGCCGAAAATTTATTAAAACGCATTGACGGTGCACGATTAACGGCAGCCGCATCGCCGGTTTTAGCCGAACGCCAATATGCGGAAAATTTGGGCTTGAACGCCTACGACAGTTTAGAAGCGCTGTTATTGCAACCAGAATTAGATGCAGTGGTTTTGGTAACGCCGACGGCACTTCATGCGGAACAAAGCATTGCCGTTTTAGAGGCGGGCAAGCATTTATTTGTCGAGAAACCGCTGGCTTTAAATGCGGATGATTGCGAAAAAGTGGAAAACGTTTATGCGCAAACCCAAAAGCGCTTTCCCAATCAAAAAGCGATGGTAGGCTTTGTACGCCGATTTGATCCTAGTTACGCAGCGGCAAAAAAAGCGCTTTTAAACGGAGAGATTGGCGAGGCGTTTTTCATTCGTTCCCAAACCTGCGACCAATATGATCCGAATGGTTTTTTTGTGCAATTTTCAGCAAGCTCGGGCGGCATTATTTTAGATTGCAACGTGCATGATATTGATTTGGTACGCTGGTTTTTGACGGATAAAGAAGGTCATACGCCTAAAGCGCTTCGTTTTCATGCTACAGGCAGTGCTAATATCCACCTCGATTTGAAACTATTTCAAGATGTGGATAATGCCATTGCTACCATTGAATTTGAAGGCGGAAAATTTGCCCATCTGTATGCTTCGCGCACTTTTGCGCATGGACACGAAACCAGCACCGAAATTATCGGTACAAAGGGAAAATTATTAATCGGTGCGGGCGCTCATGCCAATCGCGTGGTCAAAAGCGATCAACACGGCGTAAGCTATGAAGCGCTGTCTGATTTTTCCGCACGATTTAGCGAAGCCTTTATTCATGAATTACAAGCATTTGTTGATGCTTGCACAGGAAAAATTCCTTTACCGCTCAGCTTGAACGATGCTACCGAAGCCACACGTATCGGCGTTGCTTTAACTGAATCTTTAAGAAAAAACTTATCTTAATCAATTTGTTTTCTAAAACGGAGTATTTTTATGACGATTATCCAGCATTATATTCAAGGGCAAAAAACCTCCGCCGGTTCAAACCGCCAACAAGCGGTTTATAACCCTGCTACAGGCGAAGTGACGGGACAAGTCTTATTGGCTGAAACAAATGATGTTAATCAGGCAGTTGAGTCTGCTAAAACGGCTTTTCCGGCATGGGCGAAATTAGCATCTGTACGCCGCGCTAGAATTTTAAATAATTTCCTTTCTTTATTAAACGAGCACCACGATGAGCTTGCCGATATGATTTCGCGCGAACACGGTAAAGTCTTTACCGATGCCAAAGGGGAAGTCATGCGCGGCATTGAAATTGTAGAATTCGCCATCGGCATTCCGCAACTGTTAAAAGGCGGATTCAGCGAAAACGTAGGCGGCGATATTGATAACTGGGTAATGCGTCAGGCGCTTGGCGTGGTTGCGGGCATTACGCCGTTCAACTTCCCCGCTATGGTGCCGATGTGGATGTTCCCTGTAGCCTTGGCCTGCGGTAATACTTTTGTGCTCAAGCCCAGCCCCAATGATCCAAGCGTTAGCCTGCGTCTTGCCGAATTGCTCAAAGAAGCGGGTTTGCCCGATGGCGTGTTTAACGTGGTACAAGGCGATAAAGCCGCGGTTGATGCTCTAATTGAACATCCTGATGTGAAAGCGCTTTCATTTGTAGGCTCAACCCCGATTGCCAATTATATTTACGAACGTTGCGCTCATTTTGGCAAACGCGTTCAAGCTTTGGGCGGTGCAAAAAACCATATGGTCATTATGCCGGATGCGGATTTGGAAAAAACCTGTGATGCGCTCATGGGCGCGGCTTATGGCAGCGCGGGAGAACGTTGCATGGCAACCTCGGTTGCGGTATTTGTCGGCGGCGTAGGCGCAAAATTACTGCCGATGTTGCAAGAACGCATCAAAACACTGCGCATTAAAAACGGCAAACACTTAGATGCGGATATGGGCGCAATTATTAATCCACAGGCACTTGAACGGATTAAAAATTACATTCAAATCGGTCTTGATGAGGGCGCCGTTTTATTAGCTGACGGCCGTAACTTTAAAAACGAAGAAGATCCGAACGGTTTCTGGCTCGGCGCAACTTTATTTGATCAAGTAACGCCGGAAATGCGCATTTATCGGGAAGAAATTTTTGGACCTGTGCTGGCCTGCGTTCATGTCGATACCTTAGAAGATGCCATCGAGCTTACCAATAAACATGAATTTGCCAACGGCACCTCATGCTTTACCCGCGACGGCTATACCGCACATCGTTTTGCCAGCGCTGTTGAAGTAGGGATGGTAGGCATTAACGTGCCAATTCCCGTTCCCATGGCATGGCAAGGTTTTGGCGGTTGGAAACGCTCATTATTCGGCGATATGCATGCTTACGGAGAAGAAGGCGTCCGTTTCTATACGCGCCAAAAATCAATCATGCAACGCTGGCATGAAGGTAAATCCGCAGGTGCAAGTTTTGTGATGCCTACATCGAATGATTAATGGAATGTATCGTCGGAGAAGTGGAAAAATAGTACGGGACGGTGAGGATAGCCAAAGTCGTAATACTTTTTCAGTTCTTCGACTATCGATATGTGATCAAACATTGAGGGGCAAACTTCAGGCTGGAATAAATGCTGAACAGTTTGTCTTAGTTTGCCAAATCTTTACACAAAGAAATCGCCGCAAGGCGGTTTCTTTGTTCTTATTGATTATCCAAGCGCTGCGGTAAAAACATCGCATCGCCGTAGCTGTAAAAGCGGTATTGTTGGGCAATTGCGTAGGCATAGATGCGGCGCGTATTGTCCATGCCGGCAAAGGCGCTGACGAGCATCAGCAAGGTAGATTCGGGCAGATGGAAATTGGTAAACAAGGCATCGACGACGCGGAAGCGGTAATCGGGCGGTGTGATGAATAAATCGGTATCGCCCGCAAAGGCTTGCAATCTGCCGCTTTGTGCCGCGCTTTCCAAAGCGCGCAAACTGGTCGTACCGATGGCAATCACGCGTCCGCCTCTGGCTTTGCAAGCCTCAACAGCCGCCACATTTTCCTCGCTGACGTTCAGCCATTCTTTGTGCATGACATGGGCGGAGAGGTCTTCATGACGCACAGGCTGAAAGGTGCCTGCGCCGACATGCAGCGTAACCTCCGTGCTGGCAATGCCTTTGGCGCTCAAGGCGGCGAGCAAGGCGTTGTCAAAATGTAGTCCGGCGGTCGGTGCGGCAACCGCGCCAAGATGTTTGGCATAGACGGTTTGATAGCGTTCATCATCGCTTTCATCGGCTTGGCGTTCCAAATAAGGCGGTATGGGCATTTCGCCCAAGCGCTGCATGATTTCCGCCCAAGGGGTGTCGCTGTACAGATAAAACAGGGCTTCATGACGCCCCTGCACTTGCACTTGATAGCCGCCGATATGCAGGGTCGCGCCAATTTTCGGTGCTTTGGAAGCGCGGATATAGGCGGCGACATGATGCGTATCTTGCAGGCGTTCAATCAAGAGTTCGATTTTGCCGCCGCTGGATTTTTCGCCGAAGAGGCGGGCGGGCAAAACGCGCGTATTGTTAAATACCAGCAGGTCTTGCGGCTGGATAAATTGCGGCAAATCGCTGACTTTTTGGTCGCTAAGCATCAGATTCTGCTCGTCTTGCACTTGCGCGACTAAGAGGCGCGAGGCGCTGCGCTCGGCAAGCGGATAACGCGCAATCAGTTCCTCAGGCAATTCATAGTGGAAATCCGATTTTTGATATGGGCTCATTGCCGCTCCTTGTCTGAATCGGGCAAACGGCAGAGACGCTGCGGATACAGCCGCCCCTTAGCCACTCGCCCGATGCCGAAAAAATCGCCCTCGTCATAAAGGGCATATTCGCCTTCGTCGGCATCCGTTTCAATATCATTGCCGTGGCGGATAAAGCGGATTTTTGCCGCAGGGATTGCCAATCGTGCCATATCATCCAAGCAGGCGCTAATCGGCAGCAGCAATCCGTCGCGCGCCTCGGGCGCTAAGGTTTCAATCGTTTGCAGACTGTGCGCCTGCGCAAGGGATAATTTGCCCACCGCCGTTCTTTGCAGCTGCTCGGCATAGGCGGCGCTGTCGAGCAAACGCCCGATGTCGCGTGCCAAGGCGCGGATATATGTGCCTTTGGAACAAGAGACTTCCAGCACAATCTGCTCTTCATGCACGGCTAAGAGATTAAGCGCATGCAATTGCACCGGACGCGGCGCCAGCTCGGGAATCTCACCGCGGCGTGCCAATTCATAGGCGCGTTTGCCGTGTACTTTGAGTGCGGAAAAAATCGGCGGTGTTTGCAGATAATCGCCGCTAAAGGAAGCGAGCAGATTTGTCCAATCTTGCCGCGCCAAATTCGGAATGGCGGCTTCGCGCAGAGTCTCGCCCTCGGGGTCGTCGGTCGTGGTTTCGCGTCCAAAGCGGATAGTCACTACATATCCTTTGTCCGCGCCTAAAAGATATTGCCCGAATTTGCTTGCCTCGCCGAAAAGCAGCGGCAATAAACCTGTGGCGAAGGGGTCGAGTGTGCCGCCATGCCCTGCTTTTTCCGCCTGATACAGCCACCGCGCTTTTTGCAGGGCGGCATTACTGCTGATGCCGGCGACTTTGTCTAATAATAAGATGCCGTTTAGGGGGTGTTTCATATGAATATCTGCTTACACATCATGGGCGGCAGATTTGCCGCGCGTGGGCAATAAGGCGGATAAGCCGCGATTTTTATCAGCAGACTTTGCACCATCCGCCTCTTTCAGCAAGGCAATCGCGCTGTCCAGCAGCAATTTGCTACAGAAAAACCACAGTTTCAGCCACATCAAACCCAACAGGATTACCAGCATTTGCCATAGCAAAGCCGGCAGCAATAAGGTATTTTCGCCGATATGCAGAACGACTGCCTGCGCCTGTCCCGCGGGGAAAAGATAGCGGTGCAAGGCGCTGTTCGGCAATTGTTCAAAAAAAGCGATAAGCGTGGCGAAAAATTGCCACAGCGTGAATAAGGCGGCAACTAATAAGAGCAGCCCTAATCCGCCGCGCCAATTCAATATCACGCTTCGTCCTCTTCAGCGTCGTCTTCCGCTGGCAAATCTTTGACCAAATCGCCTAATAAATGCTCCATGCGCGCGCCGTATTCTACCGATTGGTCGTAAACGAAAGTCAGCTCCGGCACTTTGCGGATAGACAAACACTTGGCAAGATAATGACGGAATTGTCCGGCATGCTTATTGAGAGCCTTGACCAATTCTTCACGCTCTAGCGGATTATCCAGCACATGCGTTACATAGACTTTGGCATAGGATAAATCGCGCGTTACGTTAACGCCGGTAAAAGAAAGCATCGAGGCATGAGGGTGGTCGAGAATTTCGCTCACCGCCTGTGCCAAATCGCGCCGTATTTGTTCGCCGATGCGGCGGGTGCGGTCAATTCCTTTGCGCATTATAAAGTCCTCTCGACCGAGACACGTTCATAGCATTCGATTTGATCGCCAACGCGCACGTCATTGTAGTTTTTCACGCCTAAACCGCATTCGGTGCCGGCGCGCACTTCGCTGACATCGTCTTTAAAGCGGCGCAAACTTTCCAATTCACCCTCGTAAATCACAACGTTATTGCGCAAAACGCGAATCGGATTGTTGCGTTTCAATACGCCGCCTTCGACGATACAGCCTGCTACCGCACCCAGTTTGGACGAGCGGAAGACATCGCGCACTTCTGCCAAACCGATAATATCTTCGCGAATTTCCGGCGACAACATGCCCTGCATCGCCGCTTTAACATCGTCTAAGGCTTCGTAGATGATGCTGTAATAGCGCAAATCCACGCCCTCGTCTTCGGCTAATTTCTTGGCATTGGTCTCGGCACGCACGTTAAAGGCAATAATGGTTGCCGAAGAGGCAATCGCCAATTGCACGTCGGATTCGGTAATCCCGCCGATACCTGTAGAAACAATGCTGACTTGCACTTCATCGGTCGATAATTTGAGTAAAGAATCCGACAATGCTTCCACAGAACCTTGCACGTCCGCCTTAATCATCAGATTAACAGTGCTGACTTTGCCGCTATCGACATTGTTGAACAGATTTTCCAGTTTGGCTTTCTGCTGCCGCGCAATCTTGATTTCTTTGAACTTACCTTGGCGGAAGTTGGCAATCTCGCGCGCCTTGCGTTCGTTTTCAACGATAATCACATCATCGCCGGCATTCGGCGTGCCGGATAAGCCCAGCACTTCAATCGGCGTCGAGGCGCCGGCTTCTTCCAATTCCTTGCCGTGCTCGTCCAGCATCGCGCGGATACGTCCGTATTCCATGCCGGCTAACATAATATCGCCTTTTTTCATCAAACCGGATTGCACCAAGACCGTTGCCACACTGCCGCGTCCGCGATCCAAGCGCGATTCCACGACCACGCCTTTGGCAACGCCGGTAGAAGCGGCGGTCAATTCCATCACTTCCGCCTGAATCAAAATCTGCTCAAGCAAATCGTCAATGCCTTCGCCCGTTTTCGCGGAAACGTAAGAGAACAGATTCTCGCCGCCCCACTCTTCGGAAATAATGCCTTCCTGCGACAACTCGGATTTGACTCGCTCGGGATCCGCCTCCGGCTTATCCATTTTGTTTACCGCCACAATCACAGGCGCATTCGCTGCTTTGGCATGCTGAATCGCTTCTTTGGTTTGCGGCATCACGCCGTCATCGGCAGCCACTACCAACACCACGATATCTGTTACATCCGCGCCGCGCGCCCGCATGGCGGTAAAGGCGGCGTGTCCCGGCGTATCTAAAAAGGTAATCCGACCGCGGGAAGTATCGACGCGATAGGCACCGATATGCTGGGTAATGCCGCCCGCTTCGCCGGCGACCACTTTGGTTTTGCGGATATAATCCAGCAAAGAAGTTTTACCGTGATCCACATGTCCCATAATCGTGACTACCGGTGCACGCGTAATCACATCGGCGCTATTGCCCTCGGCTTCCGCCATGACCTGCTCTTCCAGCTCGTTTTCCTTGAGCAACACATATTTATGACCTAATTCATCGGCAATCAAAGCGGCGGTTTCTTGGTCGATGATTTGGTTAATCGTCACCATCGAACCCATTTTCATCATCGCCTTAATCAAATCGCCGGCCTTAACGCTCATTTTCTGCGCCAATTCGCCGACGCTAATCGTTTCGGGAATACGCACTTCGCGGCTTACCGGCTGGGCAGGCTTTTCAAACTTGCCGCCCTTGCGCTCATTTTTGCGCCCTGCTTTGCCGCCGGCACCGCGTGCCGAGCCGCGCTGCTCGTCATCACTGTTGCGCACCGCGCGTTTACCGCTGCGGTCGGTACGACCATTGGCATTCTTATCTTTACTGCGGATATGGAAGCGGCTCTCCGCCTCTTCCTCATAACCCTCGCGACGCTCCACATCGCGCAGAGCCTCTTGACGCTGACGCTCCAATTCCTCGCGCTCTTTCGCCGAACGCTTCTCGCGTTCCTCTTGCTTGCGCAATTCTTCGGCAGCATTTTTCTTCGCTTCTTCCGCCTCGCGTGCCGCACGCTGTTTTTCCTGCTCGGCTAATTGCGCCTGCAAAGCAGCTTCGGCTTTCTCACGCGCCTGAGCCTGCGCTTTCTCCGCCTTTTCCGCTTCTTCTTTGCGATTCTTGCGCTCTAATTCTTCCTGCTGGCGTTTTTCTTCCGCCTCCAAAGCCTCTTGGCGCGCACGCGCTTCGCTTTCGCGTTGCTCCTCGCCCTGCTGCATGCGTTTCTGTTCCGCCATTTGCTGGGCGATTTCGCGCGCACTTAATTTCTTCGGCTCATTCTTTTTCACAGGCTTAGCCGCCGCTTTCTTATCGGACTTTTCGCCCTTCTCGGCTTTTTTGCCCTCCGCTTTCGGCGCCGCCTTGCTCGGCGGACTCACGCTTTTCACAGCCGATGCGCCCTTGCCGCCTTTTTTCGTCATATGCTGAGAAATCTTTAATTTCTGCGCAGGCGTCAGCGTATCTGTCTGCGTTTTTTCTCCCAAGCCGGCTTCGTTGATGACCTCGAGCAAACGCTCTACGGGAATTTTTAATTGTTTGGCGAGTTCTGCTACTGTTGACATATTTCCTCCGCTATCGATTAGCGAAACCAAGGTTCGCGCGCTGTTAAAATCAAGGCTGCCGCCTCTTCCTGACCCAAGCCGCCGATTTCCATCAATTCATCTACCGACAACTCCGCCACATCTTCCTGCGTATTCACATCATTAGCGACTAATTTTTCCGCCAATTCCGCGCTTACGCTCTCCATTTCCGCCACAGGAGTCTGCATCTCCGCCTCAGGATCGCTTTCGGCAGCAAAGGCTTGCTGGAGCAAATAATCCGTTGCGCGCTCTAAAATCGTATCCACCGCGGCATCGTCCAAACCCTCTAAAGCCAATAAATCCTCGCGTTCGGCATAGGCAAGCGCCTCGGCATCCGTATAACCGGCAGCCGTTAAAACCGCCACCAGCGACTCGTCCAAGCCCAGTATCTCCGTCAGCACCTGCTCGCGCTCACCCTGCAAAGAAGCTTGACGCTCGGCAAACTCTTTTTCCGACAAGACCGTGATTTGCCAACCAGTCAATTCGCTTGCCAAACGCACATTCTGACCGCCGCGACCGACCGCCTGCGCCAATTTCTCTTCAGGCACCGCCACCTCGATGACCTTGCCTTCCTCGTCAATCGCCGTATCAGTAATCACTGCCGGCGCCATCGCCTTGCGGACATAAGTTTCGGCATCTTCGTCCCATAAAACGATATCCACGCCCTCGCCGCCGACTTCATTCATCACACCCTGCACACGCGCACCGCGCATACCCACGCAGGCGCCCACAGGATCGATGCGCGGATCGAAACTGCGCACCGCCAATTTGGCACGCAAACCCGGATCGCGTGCTGCGCCCATGATTTCGATATTGCCCGAAGCAATCTCCGGCACTTCTTTTTGGAACAACTGGATTAAAAACTCGGGTTCCACACGGCTAATCTGCAACTGCGGACCGCGCAAATCGGCATTTACCTTTTTCAAATAGCCCAAAACGCGATCGCCCACGCGCAATTTCTCGCGCGGTATCATCTCATTGCGCAGAATCGTACCTTCTACGCCGCCGACATCAACAATCGCATTATTCTTCTCAAAACGCCGGACAATACCGTGAATCAAAGTGCCTTCCTGATCGATAAACTGCTGATAAACCTTTTCGCGCTCAGCTTCGCGCAATTTTTGGATAATCGTCTGCTTCGCCATCATGGCGCTGATGCGCCCGAACTCTTCGTTTTCAATCTGAATTTCATGCACATCGCCGACCGACAAATTCGCTTCCGGAAATTCCAAGCGCGCCACCGTCTCGCGCATCTGCGCATCGGGATTTTCTAAAAAATCTTCGTCATCAACCACATGCCAAAGGCGAAAGGTCTCATACGCCCCTGTTTTGCGGTCGATACTGACCCGCACTTCAATCTCTTCATCGGCAAAACGCTTACGCGTCGCCGCTGCCAATGCCGCCTCTAAAGCCTGAAAAATGGTATCGCGGCTGACATCCTTCTCATTCGACACCACTTCGACAATCGCTAATAATTCTTTTGACATAATCATGATTCCTTTAAGGGTTAAAACCGAGGTTCAATACGCGCTTTTTCAATCGCCGCGAAAGGCAAAACCTGCTGTGCGTCCGTTTTCGCCTGCGGAAAATGCAAAGTGATTTCCTGTGCCTGCACGTCAACCGCCTGCAACACCCCTGTAAATTTACGCTGACCGTTAATCGCTTGGCGGGTTTGTAATTTCAACGTCTCGCCGATATAGCGCGCATACTGCGCCAAGGTATAAAGCGGACGATCCATTCCTGGAGAAGAGACCTCGAAGGTATAAGCCGTAGCGATGGGATTTTCCACATCCAAGACAGGATTGAGCTGATCGGTAATCTCCACAATCTCGTCGATACCGATGCCGCCCTCCGGCTTATCCACATATACCCGCAAAATAGAATGCACGGAATTATGATGATATTCCACGCCCCACCATTCATAGCCCATTGATTCCACGACAGGCTGCAACAATTCTGCTACTGCTTCTTCGCGCGTCATATTCTCCCCTCGGCTATCCGCCAAAAAAATTCAGGCAAGAAAAAAGCCCTTAAACAAGGGCTTTTTTTAAGAAACCTTTTGGAAGCGGGAGCTGGATTCGAACCAACGACCTTCGGGTTATGAGCCCGACGAGCTACCAGACTGCTCCATCCCGCAACTGATGAAAGGGATATTATAGACAAATTATTTTCGATTGCAAGCAAAAAAAACAAAACCAAGCAAAAAACATCGGAAAAACTCATACAACCAATTGAATATTATGAATAAAATACACTCATAAAATTTAACATAAAAACTAAAAGACCTGAAGATAAATTGATAACAATGGAATAAACAAGGCTCTAGACTAGCAGAGTGATTGGTATAATTTATTGCAGAAGCGACCATAAATGTTTTTCTAAATCATCAATACTCTGCTTCCAGCGCCATTCGCATTCTTTCAAATGCCATTCTAAATTTTTGCTTACACCGTTAAATTTTGCAAGCCTTCTTTTGGTATAGTTTCTTCAGATTAAAATGAGACAATAAAAAT
>NZ_JBXGGR010000035.1:0-27400 GCF_056855035.1 Suttonella sp. | reverse complement strand
CTGGCCTGCAAATGCCGGATATGGTCTTCTTGGGTAAATTGATCCGTGAATTGTACGGCGGTGGGGTAAGAGGTATAACGCGGTCCGCTCATGCGGTATTTTTCTATTAAAGCGGCATCAAAATAAGCTGTCATGTTTGTTCTATGTTCAAAATTAAGCGCGCATTGTAGCAAAAGCCTTAAAGACGCGTGCAGAAACTTAGGCTATCATACTGTAATAAATATGGGTTTTTCATTCTCATTTGCAAAAAATACTGAATAGATTCTTTTTTGCTATTCATTTTATCAATCGCAGTATTACATTATCTGATTTACATATAAAAGCAAATTTAATGCCAATAAACGACACACCTTTTCACACATCTATAGTACCTTAAGATTATTCCAAGCGCTTCTCCCGATAAAATATCGCATCTCTAAATATCATTTTAGCGTTAAGGTACTATACAAACATTTGAATCATTATTTAAAGTAACAAAAAAATCAGCCTGAATCATCAGGCTGATTTTTTAATTAAGCAATCACAAACTGATTACTATCCAAATCTATATCTTTATTGGCAATAGTAACAAAATGAATTGCATCGGCATCGCCTTTACCATCACTATCATAATAAAGATGCCCTGTTTTTTTATCATATTGAATATAATCATTCCAATCAGGCATAGATATTGAAGTCAATTTACTGAATATCGATTTATCCAACACAATTTTATCTTTTGACAATTCAAAATCTTGAATAGTATCCACACTACCATCAAGCGGCGTATTAAATACAAAATTATCCGCACCAGAACCGCCAATTAAAATATCACTACCACCCATTCCTTCTAAGCGGTCATTCCCATCACCACCATTTAAGGTATTATTTTGGTTATTACCAATAATAATATTACCTAATTCATTACCTGTACCGTTCAAGGCAGAGCCTAATAAAACAAGATTTTCTACATTATCAAACAGCTTATCAATATTAATAGTGCTATAAACTGAATCAGTTCCTTCATCAGCACCACTTTTTTCAATGACGGTATCACCCACATTATCCACGACAAAAATATCATCACCCTTGCCGCCTGTCATACTATCAGCTCCCAGACCACCGTCAATGTAATCATTACCTTCACGACCATCAATAGTATCGACTCCTGCACCGCCATAAATAGCATTATTGGCTTTATTGCCGAATAATTTATCGTCTCCGCTTCCGCCAATCACATTTTCAATTTGGGTGTCATAGCCGATAAAGGCTTGCTTGTCTGTAAAATTAACAGGAGCTACGGATAAAACATTTCTATATTTTCCAGAAAGCATATCATCATATTCCACTCTTGCAGTTCCCAACAAACCAAAGAAGTCTTTAATGGAATAACCATGAAAGCCTATTGCTCCAAGCTTATTGGCTTTTGTACCGCTATAAATCCATGAGCCTGGGGTTAAATCTACATAGACATTCTGGCTTTCTTTGGATGCGTCAAAGGTATCCACCCCATCCCCATCCCAAATATAAATATCCCCATCAGCGCTACTTTGGTTAAAGTCTTTAAAGGTATAAATATCATTACCCGCCCGCTCTTTCATATTCACGCCAAAACGATAATGCAGATATGCCAAATCATACAATCGTAAATCACGAGCACCGTTAAAATCATTACGGGTATAAGACATTACTGAGAAGCCGACAATATCCTCATACTGTTCCAAAATAGAATCGCTACCCAGTAAACCACCTTTGGTATAATTACCAAATTTGCCATCAAAAGTATGTTCAGCTCCCAAAGAATGTAAGGTCTCATGAATAACTGTCAAATAGCCGCCATAGCTATCAAGATTGCCACCTGTATAATAAGCTTCTTTACTAAGCTTAATGATTGGGTCGCCTATCCAAGTGGAGCCAAGCGTACCACCCGAATCAATAACATATCCTGTATTTTCGAATGTATATTTAATATCGGCAGTTTGTGAGTTTGAAAGTTCCTCAAAGATAATATTGGTGTATTTACTAATAGTGTTAAGCGCTTCCTTGACAACGGACTTATTCGTTGAATCGAATAAATTATCAAAATTATAAGTGATTTTTGTGCCTTTATCACCCACAATACCAATTTGCCTATCCGGATCATTACCCATATAACCTGTAGAATAATTTAAATTATAGTTCGTCTTAACAAGTTCGATAGAGGCTTCAATATTTAAAGATTTAATAAAGTAAGGAAGCTTATTGGTATCAACTTTACTATGCTGATTTACCATTACGGCGCTACCCTCTTGAGCAACCGAAGTTAAAGCGAGATCGCTGACTTTAATGACATTACCCGCTAAGTCGGTACTGCTTAATTCTGCCGTAATAGTTTGTTTGTGAACAATGGCAGATTTCTCTACTAAAATATCAAAATCTTTATTGGCATTAACTTTACCCGTTCCTATCGTGACATTGCCAGCTTTCAGAGTAACAATATCACCTTCTTTAGCGCTACCTTCTACTGCACCAGCAATATTTATTTTACCACTGTCTTTTAAGGCACTGCTTTGAATCGTATAGCTGCCTGCATTATCTACGATATGGCTATTCTTATCTAAAGTAATATTGCTATTAGTTAGAGCTGAAGCTTCGATTTCTTTTGCCCAATAAGTGTCTCTAATTTGATTTAGCTTAAGAAGCTTTTTCTCATGTTCAATCGTAAACGATAATTTACTGCCATTGACGGCATACAGTTCTTTGGCTGGAATATCGAAGAAGAAGCTTTGGTCGTCTTCATCAACCCCTGCTTTGTAGATTTTACCGCCAATATCAGTGCTCACTGAGCGAACATACTTGGCATTCTGACCTTGCTTCCATTCCCCCGTCAAATTGACTCTGCCTGAAATGCGAATCATCTGTTCGCCATCGTCTGCGCCCACAATATTATCTTTAGCAATAGATTTGATTTTAATGCTTGCGGCGACATCACTATCCACACGATAAGAAGCTTCTTTACTGCTAATGCCCGCGATACTGGCAGTAACTTTATATCCCGCATTATTTTTCAATGCCTCGCCATCAACCAAAACCCTAAAGTTCAATTTATCGTCAACAGTTCCATTAAAAGTTTTACCGCCCACGTTAATCGTTACGATATCGCCTTGTTTAATGTTATCTCCCGATACTGCTCCAATAACTTCCACTTGTTTTTTTGCTTCAGTCACATTAAGCAAATTATCATTGGCAATGCGTGTAATCTCGATTTTAGTATTATCCGTTGCATTCGCTTCAATGGTGTACATTTGCACCGCTTCGCCTTTGGCTGGGTTGCCTGCGCTGTCAGTGGTGGCAATTTCAGCTTTAACGCTGAGGCTATTTTGTTTTAACAATTCGGCAACAACAACTTTTTGGCTGAATTCTCCTTGCGCATTCGGATTAACTTCAAAT
Organism: Suttonella sp.; assembly: GCF_056855035.1. Lineage (NCBI taxonomy): Bacteria > Pseudomonadati > Pseudomonadota > Gammaproteobacteria > Cardiobacteriales > Cardiobacteriaceae > Suttonella > Suttonella sp. The sequence goes on along the minus strand of NZ_JBXGGR010000035.1, from coordinate 23,992 downwards.
TTTAAATTACCCGCCGTAATAATCACCTTATCGCTAGTCTTAAAATCACCCGTTACTTTGCCCGTAATCGTGGTTTCACCTGATTTTTCGCTGTTTTGAATAATATTGTCGCCAGTGATTTTGTTTAACTCCACTTTAACGCTTGCAAGCGTATCGACTGTATAAGTCCGGACGGCGGAAGTTTGGCTGATTTTATTGCCTGCCTTATCGCTGGCACTAATGGTAGCGGTGGCAGAATTACCGCCTTCGATTAATTTGTCAGACAATGCCAAGCGCCAAGTTTTGGCGGCAGTATCCACTATGGCATTGTGATTTTTCCCATTCACATTCACAAGCACCTTAATGCTGGAAAGATCGGCATCAGCAGCAAAATCCAATTTCCCTGTCAGCATCGCGCCATTTTTGGCAGCGCTATTGATGACCTTTCCATTATTAACAGGGTCAACGCTAACGCTTGCCGTCATCTCGGTATCTACACTATATGGGCGCGTAGCTGTTTTGAGCGTGCTGTTACCTGCTTTATCTACCACCTTGACGCTAATGCTTACTTCTTTGGCACTTGTCAATAAAGCGGTATCCACATCGGCACTCAATACGCCATTTTTGATGATTGCGCCAATCTTTTGCCCCTTAATCGTAAGATAGGCATCAATTACCTGCTCATCAGAAGCAACACCCGAGATTTTGGCGCTAATACCGGTTTTGGCAAGTTTGGCTTCTTCGCTATTGATAATGTCATCTTTAGCGATTTTGTCGATTGCAATGCTGTGATTGGGCGCTGTGAGGTCTTTTTCATAGTCTTTTTGATTGCTGACTTGCGCACCATTGTCATTAACGGTCACTTTGATAGTGGTATTGTCGGCAATTGTTTTGCCGTCGAAATTCACTTCAAAAGAACCGTCGTCTTTCACCGTCGTCAGAATATCTTCCCAACCTTTACCCGTGCAGCTTGGGCAACCGCAAGAAACCGTAATGGTTTTTCCCACAAAATCTGTGCCGACCATACCGCTTACCGGCACAAGCCTGCCTGCTTCTTCAATATTAACAATATTGTCGGGCGTGATATTGTCGATAGCGATATTAGGCGCATCAGAGACTGTTACGCTATGATTTTTTGTACCTGTTTCGCTATTGCCCGCAGTATCGGTGGTCGTAATGCTTGCTATAACGGTCTTGTGATTAACAAGAGCAACCGTATCCACCGCAATTGCAAACTTACCGCCTGTCACTGCACCTGTCGCTTTGGCATTGCCAACAGTCAGTGTAATGACTTCACCATCATTAACATTTTTGACCGTACCCGTAATTTTTGTCGTTTTTTCTTTGGCTTCCAGACTGTTGATAATGTCGTCACCTGTAACTTTTTCAAAGCTAATCTCAGGTTTAGCAATCTGCGTATCAACCTCATAACTGCCGTTTACATGCTTAGTCAGACTTTTCCCCGCGCTATCTTTGACAATGACAGTCGCAGTAATCGCATTTTTACCTTCCGCATAAGCCAGTTCGCTACCGGCAATGCTGGCTTTCCACGTCTTACCGCTGATTTGCGCTGCATAATCCTTTCCATTAACGCGCACGCTGACTTCCGCACTGTCCGCATTAGCTGACAAGGTCAAATTGCCGCTAATCTCTATTTTGGTTTTCACTGCCTCTTTATTAATCACGGCAATAGGATTAAGACTAATTTCCGCGCTTAAGGGCGTAGGCGTACTCGGCGTACTCGGCGTACTTGGATTTGCAGGAGTATGTGCCTTAGTATCGGCATCATCTTTATCGCTGCCGCCGGCCGCGCTCAAACCAATCGCCCCCACCGCCGTCGCAATCGCCACACTCGGCAATAAAATGCCGCTTGTTTGCACTTGGCTTGCCTGCAAAGCCGCCTGCGATACGGTTTCAGGCAATGCGGCAAAACTTTGATTCGCCGTTTCAAATACCGTCAGCTGAGCGGCGTCGCTGATAAAGCCGCCTTGATACGCCGTGATCGCATGGTCTTCGATAATCAATAAAGGCTCGGAAATTCCCTCTTCCAAAACCCATAAATCATTGCCTTTTATGACAAACTTCGGATTTTTAATCAGGCTGCCGTTCTCCGCCAGCAATTGATACTGCATATCGCCCAAGGCTTTCAAATGCACGGTTTGACCACTGCTTAAACTAATCGATGAACTAAGTCCTTCACCGCGATAAACATGAAATACGTAGGCAGCCATATTGTCTCCTGAATGATTCAAAAATAAGATTGGAAAATTACCGTAATTTTATCTTTTTTATCATTTAACGGCAATCCGTCCGCCATAAATTATGGCATCTAAGATACTAAAATCAATCATTAATCAACTTCTTATTTTTCTCCATAAACCGCCCAAGCCTTGAGTACCGCCTGCGCCCAATTGCTGTGCGTGCTGACTTCCTGCATAGTGGCATCGGCATTAAATACCGCCCTTTGGCTGGAGAGAATCTGCTCGGCGAGATATTTATCGCCGGCGGAGACGCGGTAATGCCGCTCAATCAGGGGAATTTGTTCGGGATGAATGGCGGTTTTACCGATTAAGCCGTAGCGCAAATCTTCCTGTACTTCCTGCGCCAGCAATGCCTGTTCTTCCAAAAATTCAAATACAGGCGCGGTCAAATAAAAGCCGTAGGGCTTAAAGATACCGACCAAACGCGCAATCAATGCGCCTAATGCGCCTTGATAAATCGTGGCATCGCGCGAGCGGCGCATGTGCAGCAGGCTTAGTAAATCATTGCCGCCGATGCGCAGGCATAAAATCCTTGCAAACCATTCAGGCTGCAATAATTGGCGGCGCAAATCCAGCATCGCGCTTTCAAGGAAGGTATCGGCGGTTTCCAAAGTCGGCATCAGGGCAAAATCATAGGACAGCAGCGGTGCATACTCATGCAGATTATGCGGACTGATTTTCGGCAGAACAAAGCCGCTGATTTTTTCAATGCCGCGCAATTGCAAGATTTCCTGCATCACTTGCGGATTGCGCAGGCGGATAAAATGCAGCCGTCGGTCTTGCGCCGGCAAGGTATCTAATAATAATTGCAATTGCGCAAAGGCTTGCGGCAAATCATTGGGATGCAGGGCATCTTCGGTACAATAAATCAAGCTGCGCACAAAGCCGAGCTTGTCGCCGCGCGCAATCGCCGGCAATTGCTCGTAAATGGCAGGCACATATAAAGAAGCGCCTAGTTGATAAGGATTAATCATGACATCTTTCCTGAATAAGGGCGGTAGCTAAATAAGGCAGTCGGGAGCGAATCTCAAGCACCACCTGCTTTTCCGCCACCAATTGCCGCAAATGTTGCACGGCTGGCAAATCGGCATCGCGCAGCAGCAACCTCTGCGGCTGACGGCGCAATAAGACGCGCGTAGCTTCGCCGATGCCGGGCTTGATTAAATTCACATTGCCAATGGCAAATTCCGCCTGCATAGCGGCAATGAAATCGCGATTCTGCTGCGCCCTTTCCGCGGTCGGCAAAGGCTGCGCCGTCGGCAAATCGCCCTGCGGCACGTGATTGAGCAAATCCCGAATAAAGCGCTGCGACACATCATGCGCCGCCCATTCTTTAAAAAATACACAGCCGTGAAAATCCGCCGCGCCAATCTGTTCATTCAAAATCGAACGGCTGACCAAACCGCTCACGCAGGCATTTAAAATCGCCGAAGGAATCAAATAATCCTCGCTGCCGGCAGCAAAAGGCGTTACGCCCGCCAAATCGCTCAAGACATACAAATCGCTGCTCAAATTCACGCCTTCGCGCCGATTAACATCCGCCACCGCCTTACACAATTCGCGATGAATCACACCCTTGCCCGTCCAGCCGTCGATAAACACAATTTGCTCGGGTGCAAAACCCTGCTGCAAAATATAGCGCAGCGCATTGGCATCGATACCGCGGTCGCGAATAATCGAGACGGAAAAATGCGGCACCTGTCTGCCGTAATGCCGGCTTAATATCGCCTGCAAAGCCACGCCCACCGGCGTCCCTGCCCGCGCTAAAGAAACTAAAACCGGCGCCTGCCGCTCTCGGGCAATCAAAGCCGCCAATTGTCGGCAATCCTGCGCCATCTGCGGCAAATGCTGCGCGCAGGCGCGTTCGAACAAAGCCCAATACGCCGGCGAAGGCAAAGCCTCGGGCGAAAGCATCTCGCTATAATGCTTCGCCCCCGTTTGAATCAAACGCTCTTTTTCTTTCACGTCCTCCATCAATTGCATCTCGATCGGCTTGAGCAAAAACTGCACCTGATGCGGCAAATAGCTGCCATGAAAGGCTTTCATCATTCATTCTCCTTAATGTTTGCGGCATTTACGATTATCTGCCAAGCCCAATGCCAATCAATCCGCTCTTGTTCGAGGCGTAAATGCTGGGCATAACGATTGTTTTTTAAGGCCTCATACAATGACTGCTCAGTCGGCATCAACCCTTCAAATCCATCCGCGCTATGCGGTTTATCTTCCCTGCCCCATAAACTTTGATGCGCCAGCATAGTCGCTTCGTCCATTAAAATCGATTGCAAATTCGGCACATAAATGCGTGCACGGTGCAAAATCGCAAAACCGTGCGTATCGATATCGCCCCAATAATACACATGCGCCTGTTTGAGCCAGACGATTTCCGCCAAGACATCTACCGCATAGCCCAAACCCATCATCACGACCGTCTGCCGCATATCCGTAAATGCCAAACCGGTTTGCACATTCTCCACGATAAAGACCCGCCGCGGCGCAATCGCCAATGCGGCAATTTCTGCCGCCGGAGCCGAAATATCGCTTAAACCGCCGCACAGCCTGCGTAAATCCGCATCTAAAATACGCATACGCAAACGTGTCGGCGGGGCGAGCAAACCCGTGCAGGCATAGAAATCTTTTTCGTTCAAACCGCCGCGGATAGCCGACAAACAATCTACAATCAATCCCTTGCGACTTTCTAACCATTTGCTGTCCATACCTGCAATTGGCAATTGGCGCGGATAAAGCGAAGCAGCCTCATGCTCAATCAGCCAAAGCAGCAAATGCTGCAAACGTAAAAAATCCTCATCACTATAGGAACTGAGCTTTTCAATGTGTTTCGCTGCCACGCCGGCCAGCTGCCGCCATTGATTCACCAAGGATTGATAGCGCTTTCTCATGCTTTGCCAAGCCTCTGCCCGACCTATGGCGGCGGCAAGCGCTTCCGCTTGTGTGAATAGCAATTTTTCGGGCAATCTTTGCACGGACAAATGTTTCCATTGTTTTTGACTGTACCGCAACTCGCCGCCGCCCTGCCATTTCTGCCAGGCTTGCAGCCAAGCGAGAAAACGCTGCATATCCTGCTGAGCTTTCTGCTCACTCGGCAAGCCCAGCGATACGGAACATTCGCCAAATCCCTGCTGCAACCATTGTCGATAATTCTTATCAAAGCGACGCCGCAATATGTTCAGCACATCGTCCGGAAATTTCATTGCGCTGTATCCGCCGGCACATTCAGCCGCTGATGCGATTCGTCATAATCAATCAGCAAGACGGAAGAATATTTGCGTTCGGAAATATCGACAAAGCAAGCTCCGCCGATAAAGGGTTCCAGCGTCATCACCGATTTCAAAGGCGTTGCCACAATCATCTGAAAGCCAAAATTAATGAAAATATTCATTGCCAAGGCGGTAAATTCATTATCCGCCTTATCAAAAGCCTCATCGAGCACCACAGGAGCATACATCGGCAAACCGTGATCATGCCCGCCTAATTGATAACGCAAAGCTGCCGCCAAACAGGTAGCCGCTAATTTTTGCCGCTGACCGCCCGATTTTGCCGCACCGCTGCGATGCGTTTCCAACACCTTTCCTGCCTCATCATACTCAAGCCCGATAAATTCCACATGCAGGCGTACATCCAACATCAACTCGCGCCAACGCTTCGCCTCTGCTTCCGTGCCGGATAAGCGCTGCACGATTTTCTGCAAAATTAAAAACCGCGCCTCCGCCTCTTCGCGCGATTCCTGCACAAAAGCATGGCTCAATGCCTGCTGAATATCTTTTCTAAATTCTTTCACTTCGGGCAAATAGCGGTCTTTTACCTCAATTTTCAAAAAACTTTTTTCTCCACCCTGCTGATTAAAAGGCACCTGTCCCAGACTCTCATTCACCAGCTCCATACGATGCAGAATATCCTTGCGCGCCTGCATTAAATAGCTGGACAAGGCGGCAAGATTCTGCTGACTCTGACTCTGCAGCAAATCGAAAAACCGCTGCTCATATTCCGGCAGACCGTCACTTTCCAAACGATTTAATTTATTGAAATAATCGCCGGCGCTCGCCAAACTCGCATCCACATCGCCGGCTTCCGCCTGCCAACGCCGCTTAAATTCTGCAAAACATTCTTCAATAAAACGCTCATGACTATGAATCTGCTTAGTCTGCCCTTTGATGTCCTCGCTTAATTGCCGCTCAACCGCCAAAGTTACCTCAGACAAATTCTCTTGCGTCAGCTCTTCGGCAATCGATTGAAACCGCTCGGCCAGCGCCTCTTTTTCACGCGGGGGCAAGATAGCCAGCACCTGAGTCTGTAAATGTTCTAATTGCTTTTGATATTTAGCCAAATCCTGCGCAATCTGCAAATAAGCCAGCCGCGCTTGCTCCCAAAGCTCTTTGACCTTCTGATAGCGACTGTGCTGCTGCTCAATCTCCGCTTCTAACGTCTGCAAATGCTGCGCATCTTGCCGCAGACGCTTAATCTGCCGATTTAAGGCATCAATATGCTTTACCGCACCCGATACATCGACATCCTGCCAATTTAGCAGCATCAGACGATGACAATAGCCCATGCGCTCCGCCTGCTGCTTTTGTTTTTTCTGCAGACCATCAATCGTTTGCTCAAGCGCTTCGATTTCCGCCTCAAGCTGATGCAATTGCTGCTGGTATAAAGCCAATTTTTCACGATTATCAAAACCCAAGACCCATTGACGGCGCTCATTCAGCGCATGACGGTCATCTTTTTCATGACGCATCTGATTGTGTTTTATCTGCCCTTCTTGGGTAAGCGCACGTTCGGCTTGGCGCAATGCCGCCAAATTCTCAACGCAGACATAATCGAAACGCTGTCGCAACTGCTGCTCCAGCCAATAACGATGCGGATGCTCTTTAATCTGCAATTTATGCAATACCGAATCCGTCGAGCGCAAAGAAGAAGGGCCTTTATCTACTCCGCTTAAGCGATAAAACACCAATCGCTGCCCTAATTGCCGCTCATTCACATATTTATTAACGCCGGCATACTGCGCTTCATCTACCAACAAAGACAAGGCAAAACCGCGCAGCAAACGCTCGATTGCCCCACGCCAAGCAGCTTCTTGCGCCTTCACCTCCAAGAGCTCGCCGACAAAAGGAAACTGACTTTCATGCACATTCAAAGCCTTGGCCATCTCTCGGCGCAAAGTCAGCAGAGTTCTTGGAATATTGGAAGGCTGGCGCAGCATCTCCAGAATATCCGCCTGCAAAGAATCCCGCTCTTGCAAAGCTTGATTCAGCGCCTGCTTAAGCGCGATATAGCGCTCGTTTTCCGAATCATAACGAGCATTCCAGTCTTCTTTTTCTTGCTGTGCCGATACACTGAGCTGGGCAAATTCCTCCACCGTATTAGGGAAATGCCAATCCAAAGCCAGACAAATCTTCTGCAATTCTGCCGATTGCTGCACACGTTTATCCCGTTTGTCTTCCCAATCCCTGCACTCCTGCTCCAAATGCCTCAGCTCGCTGCCGCCTGCCGCCAAATGCTGCAATCTGAGATTTTCCAGCAATACTTCCTGATGATTTTTCTCCTGCTCCGCCTGCTGCTGTACATGCTGCTGATGATGCTGCCGCTTCATCAAACGCTCAATCGCTTCGCCCAACAATTGCCGACGACAATGATTGCTATAAATATCAATTCCTTGCTTTAATTGCTCATGATAGCTGCGCAAAGATTGCAGATGAACATATTCCTGATGCGTCTGAGCTGCGGGACGCAATACCGCAATCTGCTCACGCGCATCCACCACCGCCCGATACGCCGCATTCAACTCGGCGAATTCATTGACCAAACGCTGCGCCACCGCAAATGTTTGCGGTTTATCCAGCATAAAATCGCGCAAAAACACATTCAAATCGCCTAAATTCTTCGCCGACTGCGTTTTATGCAGCAAGCGCAAAGCCATCTCGCTCTCTATGCCCAATAAATGGCGAAACCTTTCTGCGTAAGCGCTGAACTCTTCGCGGATAAAAGCCTGCGAAAAAGTTTGCTTAAGTTTGCGAAGATCAAAATTACTCTCTGCAAAACTCTGCAAAGCCCGCAAATCAAAATCGCCCTCGCTAATCAAATACACGCGCCGCACATCGGTATTGCTATTGCTATTGCCGCGCAGCCAAAAAATCTGCACCAAGACCACCACGCGTCCCGAAGGATTTTCATAACGCAAAGCCAAAGCGCTCCAAGTCGTTCCTGTGCGCAAATAACGCGTGGCAATTTCCCCCGAATCATCGTCTTTTTGCTCCGACCATGCCCCGCGCACATAGCTCAACACATTCCGATCATGACCGCTGCGCGCCATTTCGCGCGCGGCAGCATTAAAATCCAGCCAACGCGGCGGCACAAGCAAAGCCGAAATCGCATCTAATAAAGTGGATTTTCCGGCCCCGGAACGCCCGACAAATAAAAAACCTTTCTCGCTTATCGGAATATGATGCAGGCCATGAAAAGTGCCCCAATGATAGACTTGCAAAGCGCGCATTCTAAATTGCTCGGTCTCAAACAAAGACAAATTATAATCCGCACTACTCATCCGCATCCTCCTGCGCCTCAAACACCGGCGCTTGATGTGCGGCAATGTGCCGATATTGCCGCGTCAACTCTTGAACCTCTTCCGCCGAAAAGAGCAATTTCAATACCGGCGAAATTTCAAAACGCCCTTCGCTATTGCGAATTTTTTGCAAAATATTCGGTTTTTTCATTTTTTCTATCGCTGCCTGTATGCGTCTGAGAAACAAAGCCCGATCCGTATTGCCGCTGCGCTCAAAAGCCATGAAATATTCCACAATCTCATTTTCGGACACCACCGCCCGCCGCCCCTGCGCCTGCGCTTGAATCAATTGCTGACGCAAAAACAAAAGCAAGACGGAAGCCTCGAAATTCAAAGGCAGACTTTTCAACATTCGTGGCGCCTCCAACTCTTGCGTATCCGCTTGACGTACAAAAGCAATTTGTGATGACGTATCAATAATCAACTCTAAAAACAAAGCCGATAAATAACGGCGGATATTCTCTTCATCTTGCAGCAATGCCTGCCATAATCTGCCATGATAACGCGCATCCAATGCCGGTCCCTGCAACAGCTGAATTAAGGCGCGACGGCTTTCCAAACACAAATCTCCCGTATCGCCGACATATAGCGGCTCAACCGCCTGCTCTTCAGAATCCATGCTTATCTCTCACAAAAAACAATTTATCAATCCTTGCCCTGCGCAACAGACCATCTTGCCCCTGCCATTGCACCATTTCCGTCTCCTGCGTCTTAATTCCGTCACGACTGGCCAAAGACAATAAGCCCAGCACGCTGCCCAAACCTTGAGTTGCCGGAAAATCCTCTAAAACCTGCGCAACCGATGCCTGCGAATGCTTAAGCAACACCTGACGCACATTCTCCTGCAAACGGCGATAATCAATCTCAGATTGTGCCAGCAAATTGCCGACCGCCGCCAAATCCACCGTCGCCGCTTCCGCCTCCTGCATTGCTGCAGGATCAGCCTGCTGACTGGGATCATATAAGCGCCATTGAGAAAAAGAATGCACCGCACTGCTGCTTAAATGCAAGTGATAATTCAACTGCTGCATAGCGCGCGCCTTATCTTTTACCGCCAAAGCCGCCAACTGCGCCTCACGCAACAGCGTATTCAAGCGGCGAAACTCCAAATATTCACGACTTTGCACAAAATGACGCAAACTACCGGCAAAATTGCTCAACACATCATGCACCACGCCGCCCTGTTCTAATAAGACCTTCGTCAAATTCAATAAAAACTGTCGCTCACGGCTCGTTAATTCGCGTACGAAATGGCGCGACATAATCTCCTCAAGCGCCGATTCCAAAGTACTGGACTGCTCCTGATCAATCAGCAAGCGCCAAAACGCTGCGAACGTCTTGCCCGCCTCGCTCTCGCTAATCACATCCATGCCCGCAAACAAAGCCTCTAAGACCTCGCCGCGATTCGCCTCTTCTAAAATCTTTTCGCGCAAATCGCGATTGAGCTGCTCAAACTCATCACGCACACGGCGAAAATCGCCTAACAATTCATCAGCCAAACTAATAATCTCGCGACAACGCTCAACAGCACGATCCTTGGGCATCACCCGCAACTGCCCTTGCTCAATCGCGGCAATTTCCTGATCAATCCGCGCCCGTTCCTTCAGCAAACGATCAATACGGCGGAATTTATCCTTATCCGTATCCTGCGCCAAATCCTGCAATTGCGAAATCACTACCGACAAACGGCTTTCCGTCGCCCTTGCATGCGGTTGCAGCAAACCCATCACAAAACGGATCGCGTTTATTCCGGCACCGGATAATTCATACACCTCTTCCGCCGCACCTTCGGGAAAAGAACGTAATAAATACCCCTCCGCCAACCAAGCACTTAAATACAACTGAGCCGTTTGCGGCAAATCCTCCCCCTGCGCGCGCAGCAAAGCCAAATCGCGCTCAAAACGCTCCAGTAAAACCGAAGCCGGCAAACTGCGCTCATTATCGTATAAATACGTCTGCAATAAAGCGATAATCACAGGCGCATGATGCGCCGCCAATAAACGCCACACCGCCTGCGTGCGCAAACGCTGATAATGAGCAAGGGTTTTCGCCGCCTTCATAGCATCTCCGAAAATATATTCACCATCTAAAAACAGACAAGCGCCGTGCGCCGCATAAAGCCGGCGGCAACACGCTTTACATCATTATAAGCCAAGGCTACAATCGGCTGCTACCGTATCAATTTCAAGGAGAAAACATGCGCCGTTTACCCGTTTATTTATTGGTCGATACCTCAGGTTCCATGCATGGCGAAGCGATTGAAGCCGTGCGCAACGGACTGCAAGTCTTGGTATCCGCCCTGCGCCAAGACCCCTATGCGCTGGAAACCGCCTATTTATCCGTCATCGCCTTTAACAGCGAAGCACGCCAACTCACGCCGCTTACCGAACTGATGAGCTTTCAGGTGCCGGATATTCAAGCCAGCGGCACTACCGCGCTCGGCGGCGCATTAAGCCTGTTGGCAGATTGCATCGAACGCGAAGTCGTCAAAGGCAATGCCGAAACCAAAGGCGACTGGAAACCCGTCATCTTCCTGCTCTCGGACGGCTCGCCGACCGATAATTTGCAAAGCGGCATCGATGCTTTGAAACGCGTGAAAACCGGTACTTTCGTCGCCTGCGCGGCAGGTTCTGCGGCAGACAGCAACACCTTAAAGCAAATTACCGAAACCGTTGTATCCCTCGACACCGCCGACGCCACTTCCATCAAGAGCTTCTTCAAATGGGTCTCCTCCTCAATCTCTGTCTCCAGCCAAAAAATCGAGCTGGGCAAAGAGCCGAATGGTCTAGACGAACTACCGCCTCCGCCGCCGGAATTGAATGTGGTTTTATAATCTCCCGCCACCGCCTTTGTCGCGGTGGTCTTTTTATCTTATGAATTGAAATACTATGTCCAGACGATTACTTACTTATATCTGCATCGACACCTCTGGCTCGATGCGCGGCGAGCCGATTGAGGCGGTCAATAACGGCTTGGCGGCGCTGATGGCGGCGCTCAGACAAAATCCCTACGCGCTGGAAAGCGTACATTTAAGCGTGATTACCTTCGACAGCCACATCAAAGAAGTGCTGCCCATGACCGCTTTGGAACAAGTCGTCATGCCCGAAATCATCTGCCCCGAAAGCGGCGCGACTTTTTTAGGCGCCGTGCTTGAACACGTCATTGCCGCCGTGCAACGCGACCGGATTGTCGGCACCGCCGAGCAAAAAGGCGATTGGCGCCCCATCTTGATTGTGCTGACCGACGGCAAGCCCACGGATTTGCTGGTCTATAGCGAAGCCCTTGCGCCGCTGAAAGCACTCGGCTTCGGCAATATCGTTGCCTGCGCGGCAGGTCCGAAAGCCGATGTCAGCTATTTGAAACAATTGACCGACACCGTGGTTTCCCTTGATACCATGGATGCCGCCTCATTCGGCAAATTCTTCCAATGGGTATCCGCCGCCATCTCGGGCAGCAGCGTCAGCGTGGGCAATCCGAATGCCGATAATAATCTGCCGCCGCCACCGCCGGAAATCAATATCGTGCTGTAATCGCCTATCGGAGAATCCCCTATGCAAACCCTAGTCGCCGGCGCAAATGCCAATTTATCCGCCTCTTCTCTGCTCATCCGCATAGACAGCGGCGCCAATATCGATGTCGCCGCCTACCGCCTTGCCGCCACGCAAAAAGTACGCGGCGACGGCGATATGATTTTCTACGGACAAACACAGTCCGATGACGGCGGCGTCCGTTTTTCGGGCAATGAACGCCGCAGCGAATTCAGCCTCGATTTAGCCGCGCAACCTGCCGCCATCGAGCGCATCGCCATTGCCTTTTCCGCCGACCTGCCCGTCTCGCAGCTGGGCAGCATATTGCTGACAGTATTAGAAAACGGCAGCCCTACTTTGCAATGCCCTGTGGAATTAAGCCACAGAACGGAAAAAGCCCTGATTTTGGGTGAATGCTACCGCCGCAACGGACAATGGAAATTCCGCTTTGTCGCGCAAGGCTTTAACGGCGGTCTCAAGCCCTTATCCGAACATTTCGGCGTGGAAATCAGCGATGATGCCCCTGCGCCCAATCCGCCGCCCGCCCCCAGCTCGACGGCTAATCCGCGCCTCAATTTGCAAAAAATCACTTTAGATAAGGCGAAACCTTCTTTAACGCTGGAGAAAAAAGCCGATTTCGGACAAATCCGCATCAATCTGAATTGGCAACGCGGCGGCGCGAAAGCGCAAAGCGGCGGTTTTCTCAAATCGCTTTTAGGCGGCAGTCAAGGCATTGATTTGGATTTGGGCGCTTTTGTGCGGCTGAAAAACGGACAGCAAGACTGCGTGCAGGCTTTGGGCGGCAATTTCGGCAGTTTGAGCCAAGCGCCTTTTGTGCATTTGCGCGGCGATGACCGTACGGGCGATGTGGCAGAGGGCGAATGGTTGGACGTCAATGGCGCACAATGGCAGCAGATAGATGAAGTGCTGATTTATGCCTTTATTTATCAAGGCATCCCGAATTGGGACGCGACCGACGGCGTCGTAACCTTATATGTGCAAGGACAGGAAATCGAAACCCGCCTGACCGACGGCAATTCACGCCACCCGATGTGCGGCATTGCGCGCTTGGTCAATCAAGGCGGCGCAATTCACGTCGAGCGGATTAACCGCTATTTCAGCGGACACAAAGAGCTCGACCAAGCCTTCGGCTGGGGCTTCCGCTGGCAGGCGGGCAGGAAATAATTATCGGATTAGCCGCAGGAGAAGGAATGACATGCGCCGCTTACCTATTTTTTTAGTCATCGATGTCTCGGAAAGCATGATCGGCACGCCGCTGCGCGCCATGCAGGAAGGCATTTCCCGTTTAATCAGCGAATTGCGCACAGATCCGCATGCCTTGGAAACCGTGCATCTATCCGTGATTGCTTTTGCCGGAGTGGCGAAAACCTTAGCGCCCTTGGTGGAATTATTCGCTTTCTATCCGCCGCGTTTGCCGATTGGTGCCGGCACTTCAATCGGCGCGGCGCTCAATCATTTGATGGATGAAATTGACCGCCAAGTGCAGCGCAGCAGCAAGGAGCAGAAAGGCGATTGGAAGCCGGTGGTGTATTTCCTGTCGGACGGACGCGCGACCGACAATCCGAGCGCCGCCATTGCGCGTTGGCAGCAGCATTATCAGCAGCGGGCGACCCTAATCAGCATCGGCATCGGGCAATATGCGGATTTGAGCGTCCTGCAAAGCATCAGCAGCCACAGTCTGCGCCTTGAAAACAGCGATGAAAAAAGCCTGAAAAGTTTTATCGACTGGATTACCCAATCCATTTCCAGCCAAAGCCGCAGCTTGGGCATAGACGCGCCCCTGTCTTTGCATAAAAAGGACGAGAGTTTTGCCCTGTCTTTGGTCAAAGAATTAGAAGAAGCCGCTGCGCTTGATGAGAACTATGTGATTATCAGCGGCTTATGCAGCAAATCCAAATTGCCTTATTTGATGAAATACGAGCGCATGCCCGATATTGCCGACATTCCCTTTTTCAAAAACCAATCGCCGCAAGTCTATCGCTACACCGGCGTATTCCCTGTGGAAGCCGATTATGCCGAGTGGTCGGATACACGCCTCAACGCCAACACCATTGCTGCCTCGCATTTGGAAGGCGGCGGCGGTTGTCCGCATTGCGGCGCGGCTTATGCTTTGGCGACTTGCAGCTGCGGACAGATATTGTGCGTAGAGGGCGACGGCGAAGTCGTCTGCCCCGGCTGTCAGCAAACCATTTACATGGGCAGTGCCGAAGGCGATTTCGACATTGCCCGCTCGCGAGGTTAAACATGGATACCCAAGCTCTGAAACACGCGCTTAATCAATTGCTCGATTCCGCACAATTCGCCGCTTTTGCCGCCGAACACGCGGCATTGCTCGCCGAAGTACAGACGGCTTGGCAGCAATTTCAGCAAGCGCAGACTGCTGCGCCGCCGGCTGATGACGACAGCGGCAGTTTGGACTTACTGAAGCAGGAAAGCAGGATTGCCGCCGATGTGTCGCTCCTGATGCCGTTTACATCCGAACAAGAGGCACACAGCCCTGCCGACTTACCCGAAGCGCTCGACAAGGCAGTCCTGCCGCCCGCCGAACCTCTGCTCATTACCGAAGCAGCAAACCCTGCCCCCGAAGCCATGCTCGGCAACACTTCCCATCAAAACCAACACAGCCCCGATACTATGCCGATTCATCCCAGCAAAGCCACCGCTCCGCCGCCCGCCGCCCAACCTATCCGCAGCGTTAATTTGCTGCACAATGCCCAAGAAGGCAAAGCCTATGAAACCCACCTGAGCGCGGACATCATCGACGTGCAATTCCGCCCCGATTGCGGCTTGCTGTGGGACGGCAAAGAGCACCGCATTCACGGCATCCCCAGCCTCAGCGGCGACGTGCAGGTAGATTTTTATTTCGCCGACCGCCGCCAAGCGCAGCAAAAGCTCTACATCAATCCCAATCCGCAAAGCCTGTGGAAAGACCTGCCCAGCGACCCGCAGGGCAAATTCGCCAAAACAGACAGCGCCCATGCCGAATTCGACACTGCCGCTGCCGCCCTGCTTGCCGCGCGCCGACGCGGACGCTCGCACGCCCACGTCGGCAGCTTCTGCGATGACGACATCGCCTTTGCCTATTTCGAGGCGCAAGACATTTATCTGCTGACGGTTTCCGACGGCGCCGGCAGCGCCGCCTTCTCGCGCGAAGGCTCGCGTTTGGCGGTCAATGCCGTGCGAGACAGCATCGGCAAACTGCTGGCGGATACCCGACAAAATTATCACCGCTTGGCGGAAATGGACAATCGGCAACGCCAAGCCACCGCCGAAGCCCTGATTACCGTCGCCGCCTATCAAGCCCTTGCCGCGCATCATCAAGCCCTTGACGAAGAAGTCAGCCTCAAAAGTCTGTCCTGCACCCTCTTAATCGCGCTGGTCTTGCCGCTGCAAGAAGGCGGATTTTTAAGCCTCAGCTATTGGGTCGGCGACGGCGCCATCGGCATTTACCGCCCCGAAACGCAGGAAATTGTCCTGATGGGCGAAAGCGATTCGGGCGCCTATTCGGGCGAAACCCGTTTTTTAGCCGCCGAATACGTGCAAGGCACAGGCTTGCAGCAGCGCATTTGCCGCCATATCAGTGAGGAATTACCGCTGCTGTTGCTCATGACCGACGGCGTTTCCGACCCCAAATTTGAAACCGAAGCCCAGCTTGCCCAAGCCGAGCATTGGCAGGTATTGTGGCAGGAGCTGCAAACGCCGCTGCAAGCCGAGCATCGCGCCCCCGCCCTTGAAGAATGGTTGCATTTCTGGTCGCCCGGCAATCATGACGACCGCAGCATCGCCCTGCTTGTTCCCAAGCGCTACCTCGCGGCTACAGGAGATACGGCATGAGCAATATCGTTACGCTGACCGCCAGCAACGGCGAAACCATTCAATTTATCAACGAAATCAGAGCACAGGGCGGCATGAAAGACGTGATGTTCGCCCCCGACAAAAGCTATGTCGTGGCGTTTTTCCGCGACAAACCCGATGCGGCGATGCGCGAAAGACTGGAGATGATTACAGGACGCTATCGCGAGCGCATTTTCAATCAGGCCGGCGGCGACTATCTGCAAAACCTCTATTGCTGGCCGACCGCGGTGGTCGAGCATGAAGGACGCTTGGGCGTGGTCTCGCCTTTTTACCGCTCCTGCTTTTTCTTTGAGCACGGCAGCCGCAACAACGACATGCTCGGCATCAAAGGCAAAGACAAAGACGGCAAATGGTTCGCCAGCGCCAACAATCGGCAAAAATTTTTAGACGAACGCGAATTGGGCGATTGGATGCGGCACATCAAAGTCTGCATCATGCTGGCGCGCGCGGTACGCCGCATGCACATGGCGGGCTTAAGCCACAGCGATTTGGGCTATAAAAACTGCCTCATCGACCCCATCACGGGGCAAGCCTGCCTGATTGACATCGACGGTTTGGTCGTGCCGGGAGTACATCCGCCCACCGTGGTCGGCACGCCGGATTTCATCGCCCCCGAAGTCGTGGCGACCGCGCATTTGTCCAAAGACGATCCGATGCGCAAACTGCCCAGCCGCACCACCGATTTGCACGCTTTAGCGGTGCTGATTTACATGTACCTGCTCTACCGCCACCCCCTGCGCGGCGACAAAATCCACGACCCCGACGACAGCCAGCGCGACGAAGAACTGAGCATGGGCGAAAAAGCCCTGTTTGTCGAACACCCCACAGACAGCAGCAACCGCATCAAAAGCAAGCACTTGAAAGCCAGCGAACTGCCTTGGAAAGACACCGCCAAAATCCCCTACAGCGTCTGTGGACCCTATATCGCCAAACTCTTCGAACGCGCCTTTATCGACGGTCTGCATCAGCCCGCCCTGCGCCCGACCGCCGACGAATGGGAAAACGCCCTGATTAAAACCGTGGATTTGCTTCAGCCCTGCGCCAATCCGCGCTGCGGACAGAAATGGTATGCCTTCGACAACAGCCGAAGGCCGCATTGTCCCTTCTGCGGCACCGCGCATCAGGGCAAACTGCCGGTCTTAAACCTCTATTCCGCCGCGCCCAACGGCAGCTATCGTCCCGATAATCACCGCATCATGGTCTATAGCGGACAATCGCTGTTCAAATGGCATGCCGACAGCAACATCTTCCCCAATGAAAAAATCAGCGCCCAAGACGCCAAACGCATCGGTTATTTTGTGCTACATCAGGGCGATTGGTGGCTGGTCAATGAAGGACTTCCCGAACTCTATGACATCGGCAATAAAAGCTCGGTTGCCATCGGCGATAAAGTCAAACTCACAGACAATGCCCAAATCCTCTTGCAGAAAGAACAGGGCGGACGCCTGATTATGGTGCAAATGGCAGGACGGTAAGTTATTTTTTCAAGGCGTGGCATATAATGCGCACCAACAGCCGCCGTTCTGGCGGCTGCCTTTTTCAGCCCTCTTTACAGGATATTTATGAACGAGACTTTAGCGAGCACCAACAATGCTCTACCCTCACTCGGCTTTCCGATTGAAACCGTCTTAATCTTCGCGGTTTTTTCCATCGGCGCCATCATCGTGGATTTATACGCCCACCGCGATGACAAACCCCTGTCCCTGAAAAGCGCCTCCATCTGGTCGGTTTTCTGGATTTTGGTATCGATTGCCTTCGGCATCTATCTCTGGATGCACCACGGCAGCGCCTATGCCAGCCTCTTCTTTACCGGTTATGCGCTGGAAAAAGTGCTGTCGGTGGATAATCTCTTCGTCATGATGGCGATTTTCACATGGTTTAAAGTGCCGGACGGCTACCGCCACCGCGTATTGTATTGGGGCATTATCGGCGCCATCGTCTTCCGCATGGTCTTTGTGGCAATCGGCGCCGGCTTATTTGCCCTAGGGCCTTATGTAGAACTGATTTTCGCCGTCGTCGTGGCATGGACCGCCGTGATGATGCTTAAAAGCGGCGAAGAAGACGCCGGCGACGAAGACTATTCCGAGCATTTGGCGTATCGCTGGGTGCATAAATTCTTCCCCGTTTGGCCGCGCCTACATGGACATCACTTCTTCATGAACAGCGAAGAACTCGCTGCCGCACGTGCCAAACATCCCGACGTGCATTTGGAACTGGCGGGCGAAGACCTCAAACAGCCTGAAAACAGCCATCCGCATCCGCTGAAAAAAGGCGCTTGGGTCGCCACGCCGCTCTTTTTATGCTTGGCAGTCATCGAATTATCAGACGTGATGTTCGCCTTCGACTCCGTGCCGGCGGTCATCGCCGTTTCCCGCGATCCCCTGATTGTCTATAGTGCGATGATGTTTGCAATTTTGGGTCTGCGTACCATGTATTTCGTTTTGGAAGCGCTCAAAGGCTATTTGGTGCATTTAGAAAAAGCAGTGATTGTGCTGCTCTTCTTTATCGCCTTTAAGCTCGGCTTATCCGCCACCCACCACATTTTCCATCACGGCTGGGACATCTCGCCCAATGCTTCCCTGATAGTCGTTCTGACCGTCTTGGCAATCGGCGTCGCCGCTTCATTTATTTTCCCTGAAAAAAACGAAGACGAAGACAGCCCGAACAGCTAAATAAAAGCCGCTTGTTTCAAGCGGCTTCTTTTTATCCGCCAAGGCAGATACAATGTTTCAAGATGATGCTTTAAACACAGGCAAATAAATACCTAAGGAGTAGGAAATGGCAGTTAGCCTCAGCAAAGGTCAAAACGTATCCCTAAGCAAAACCGACCCCGGTCTCAAGCATATTTTAATCGGCTTGGGCTGGGATGCGCGTAGCAGCGACGGACAAGATTTCGATTTGGACGCCAGCGTCTTTATGACGGCGGAGAACGGCAAAGTGCCCTCCGACAGCCATTTCATTTTCTACAATCAATTGCAATCGCCCTGCGGTTCGGTCAAACACACCGGCGACAACCTCACGGGCGAAGGCGACGGCGACGACGAAAGCCTGATTGTCGAGCTGGAAAAAGTGCCGGCAAACATCAAATCGCTGTTGATTACCGTCACTATCCACGAGGCCGAAAACCGCCGCCAGAATTTCGGACAAGTCCGCAATGCCTTTGTGCGCTTGGTCAACCATGAAAACGGACAGGAAGCGCTGCGCTTTGATTTGTCCGAAGATTACAGTACGGAAACCGCCATGGTATTCGGCGAAGTTTACCGCCACAATGGCGAATGGAAATTCCGCGCCATCGGGCAGGGCTATGCAGGCGGTCTGCTTGCGCTGTGTCAGCAATACGGCGTGAATGTCGGTTAATTTTTTACTCAACCTAACAGGAGAACACTATGGCAATTAGTTTACAAAAAGGCGGCAACGTCAGCTTGAGCAAAGAAGCCCCAAGCATGAGCAAAATGATTATCGGCTTAGGCTGGGACGTGCGTGCCACCGACGGCGCCGATTTCGACTTGGACGGCAGCGCCTTCTTGCTCAATGAAAGCGGCAAAGTGCGTTCGGACGCCGACTTCATTTTCTACAATCAAAACAAATCCGCCGACGGCTCCGTCGAACATACCGGCGATAACCGCACCGGCGAAGGCGATGGCGACGACGAGCAAATCATCATCGATTTAGGCAAAGTGCCGGCAGACGTACAGAAAATCGCGATTTCCGTTACCATTCACGATGCCGAAGCCCGCGGACAAAACTTCGGCATGGTTTCCAGCGCCTTTATCCGCTGCATCAATGCCGACGGCAATAGCGAAATCGCGCGTTTCGATTTATCGGAAGACGCTTCTGTGGAAACCGCAATGATTTTCGGCGAAATTTACCGCCATAACGGCGAATGGAAATTCAAAGCTATCGGACAGGGCTTTAAAGGCGGCTTAGGGCCTTTAGCAAAAAATTACGGCGTCAACGTCTAATTTATGAGCATTTTCAGCATTACGAGCGAAAACGATCCCTTTCTGCATATCAGCCTCGAGCAAGGCGAAAGCATTTCCTGCGAAAGCAATGCCATGGTCATGATGGAAAGCGCTTTAGAGCTTTCCGGACGTATGCAGGGCGGGATTTTAAGCGCATTGGCGCGCAAATTGGTCAATGGCGAGAGCTTTTTCCAGCAGCACATCAAAGCGGTGCGCGGCAAAGGCGATTGCCTGCTCGCCCCCAATTTTCCCGGCGCGATTGAAGTGCTCAAAGTAGGCGAAACGCAATATAAAATCGCCGACGGCGCCTATCTTGCCGCCGATGAAGGCGTGGCAGTAACCGCGCGAATGCAAAGCCTCGGCACTGCCGTCTTCGGCGGCAGCGGCGGTTTTTTCATCGGGCAAAGCAGCGGCAAAGGACAATTGGCCGTTTGCGGCTACGGCACCTTATTTACGCTTGACGTCAGCCCCGATAATCCCATAACCATCGACAACGGTCATGTCGTGGCATGGGACAGCCGCCTGCACTATGAAATCGCGCTCAATACCGGCTCGCAAAGCCGCGGACTATTGGGCAACATCGTCAACAGCATGACCAGCGGCGAAGGCGTAGTGCTGAAATTTTCCGGCAGCGGCAAAGTCATTATTTGCTCGCGCAATATGAAAATCACGCCTTTGGGCGCGATGAATTCACAATCAAGGAGTTAAGATGGGTATCAATTTAGAAAAAGGGCAGAAAATCTCGCTTGCCAAAGAAGCGGGCGGCGAATTAAACAGCGTCGTCATGGGTTTAGGTTGGGATGCGGTCAAAAAAAGAGGCTTTTTAGGCTTCGGCGGCGGTGGCGAAATCGATTTGGATGCCTCCTGCTTTTTATTTGACGAGCAAAACGAATTGCGCGATCTCGTCTATTTCGGACAACTGCGCAGCCAAGACGGTTCTATCCAACACAGCGGCGACAACCGCACCGGCGAAGGCGACGGCGACGATGAGCAAATCGCGGTAGCCCTCACACGCATTCCCGCGCATATCAAAACCTTGGTCTTCACCGTCAGCAACTACACCGGACAAGATTTCAGCAAAGTGGAAAACGCCTATTGCCGCCTCATCAACGGACAAAACGGACAGGAAATCGCGCGCTACAACCTCTCCGCACAAGGCAACCACACCGCGCAAATCATGGCGAAAATCTACCGCCACAACGGCGAATGGAAAATGCACGCCATCGGCGAAAACAGCCAAGGCGCCACACCGGACAAAATCGTACCGCGCATTCTGCCGCATCTCTAATCCGCCACTTGACGACATTCAGACAGCTCCGCCTGTCTGAATATTTTTATAATCTCTTCACATCAAAATGAGACTTAGAGATGCGCATTTTGACATTAAGAGACTATAAAAATATTCACCAAATTTCTTAGCGGTAAAAGTTAAGATAAATGTACGAAATTCATTTACGGAGAAAGCAAGCTCCCCTTTGCGGTGCTGAGACAATGCAGAATTTTTTGGAAATCAGCGTGCCATGTTTGAGCGCAGCGAGTCTGGCACGCGCCGAAAAATTCAAATTGGCGAAGGTAGTTTGCAAAGCAAACCGCCGCAACGGGGTTGCCTTTTTTTGGTTACTTTTTTTGGCAAGGCAAAAAAAGTAACGCCCAGCGCAGCGTCAAACATCTATAAAAAATAGAGATACGTCTAATAGAAACACCATCCACCTAATTTAATTGAATTTATTTTCAACACCATGCAACAAACCCATCATCTCCCTACCGGCACTCTGCAACTCAATATTCATCATAGCGAACTGCCGCCCGATGCGCTGTTCGGCATTGGCGCGCGAGACAATCCCAAACGCGCTTTTTTATTCGTCAGCAAAGTGCTGGGCAAGCATTATCCTGTCGGCACCGAAACGCTTGGGCATATTTATCAATCCCTTGCGGCAAAACTCCCTGCTCCCGAAGGCAAAATCACGCTCTTTATCGGCATGGCGGAAACCGCCACCGCCCTCGCCCAAGGCGTCTTTGAAGCATGGCTGAAGCGCTATCCGCAGGCTCAAGCCCTATATCTGCACAGCAGCCGCCTGCGCGCGCAAGGTCATGCCCTCTGCGAATTTGAAGAAAGCCACAGCCACGCCAGCCGTCAATTATTACATCTACCCACATCGCCGCCGCTTTTAGCGCTTTTTCAACAAACACAGCGCCTTGTGCTAATTGATGACGAGCTCTCCACAGGACGCACTTTTCAACAATTGCATCAGGCATTGCAGCGGCATTTGCCACAGCCGCTCGAGCAGCATTGGCTCTGTCTGACCGATTTTTGCCGACAAGACAGACCAGACATTCAGCGCCACAGCCTTTTGCAGGGCGACTGGCAATTTACGCCGCATCCCTCGATTGCCGATACGGCACCTGCACCGGCGGCACAAAGCCGGGAAGCACCACAAATCATCGACAGCGGCTGCGGACGCACGGGCATAGATCGTCCCTTGCACATCAATCCCGAGCAAATTGCCCATTATGCCGCCGCCCACCGCAGCGGCGAACGCGTTCTGGTACTGGGCACGGGCGAA
This sequence comes from Suttonella sp., assembly GCF_056855035.1. Classification (NCBI taxonomy): domain Bacteria; kingdom Pseudomonadati; phylum Pseudomonadota; class Gammaproteobacteria; order Cardiobacteriales; family Cardiobacteriaceae; genus Suttonella; species Suttonella sp. The sequence goes on along the minus strand of NZ_JBXGGR010000035.1, from coordinate 1,246 downwards.
TACATCCACCCTGCCGCCCTCTTTGCGCAGGGACTTGCCGCCCAAAGCGCAGCGCGATTTTTTCTGCAATCCAGCACCCGCTCGCCCGCGCAAGTTTGGAATATCCTGCAACACAAACGCGCCTTTGCCGACCCTTATGACGAAGGCATTCCCTATTACCTCTACAATCTCGCCGACCCCGATTGCTATGACCGCATCTATATCTGCCATGAACATGCGGCAAATTCGGCGCTTAGTGCCTGCGCCGCAGAACTGGGCGCGCAACTCATCCGACCGGAATTCCTATGAGCAGCATCATTTTATTTACCGATTTAGACGACACTCTGTTTAACAGCTGCCGCAAGAAATCCCCGACCGCCGACAGCCAAGCCCTTGCCTTTTTGCAAGACGGCAGCCCCATTTCCTATGCCGACCGCAAACAGCAGCAATGGCTGCAACATTGGCTGACGCACAGCCGTCTCATACCGGTTACCGCACGCAATCTGGACAGCTTCCGCCGCGTGAATATCGCCTTTAAACATCATGCCGTTATCAATTACGGCGGCATCATTTTGCTACCGGACGGCAGCGTTGATGAAGACTGGTTTCAACGCAGCGAAGACGCCGCCCGCGGCAGCCACAGCCGCTTAAAGGCGCTTGCCGACAGCCTGCGCCAACTGCCCGCCGCCCTTTATGAAGACCTGCATATCCGCCTCATCAGCGACATGGGCATTAGCTTTTATCTGCTGCTAAAATCGCGCAGCCAACATCAGGCGCATCTGGAGCAAGCCGCCGCCTGCCTGCGTAGGCAACTACTGCCCACAGAACGCTTGCACCTCAATGCCAATAATCTCGCCGTACTGCCGCCGTGGCTGGACAAATCCCAAGCCGTTGAAGAACTCCTGCGCCGCTTCCGTGCGCAAAACCCTGATTTGCTGTGCATCGGCATGGGCGACAGCTTAATCGATCTTACCTTCATGCACTGCTGCGATTATCTGATTACGCCACAGAATAGCCAAATCAGCGCTGCGATAAAACATTAAAAGAGGTATGTATTTTTTTGCAGTTGCTTTTTAAAGCAACTGCAAAATATCTTAATATTCGCTTTGACTTAATAGAAATTTCGGGGCAAAGGGACATTTTAGGTGCTGTTTTCGAGTTCTTTAGCCCTAAGGGACAAAATAGGTGCTATCTAGCGTTTTTTAAGCAAAATAATCTTTTATAAACTTAACCTTATTGTCCTTTCCCATGCCGCAATGACAAGCTA
>NZ_JBXGGR010000029.1:0-4971 GCF_056855035.1 Suttonella sp. | reverse complement strand
GAGGCTTTTCGGTTTCTGCTGTTGGGTTTGCTGATGAGTGTGCGGTTAAAGTCTGCTTCAAATGTTTTACAAAAATCATCTACTTGGCAGAAAAGTGTTGTAAGATATTCCATGTTAAAGGGCTTTTGTGATGGTTTGTTTCGTCAAAACAGTAGATTATCACAATTGCTCTTTATTTTTTAGTGGGGCGCTTATCCCGAACTCAGGTTATAGATAACAACTGCTCATAGTTTGTCCCAAGATGTTCAGAAATGAGACAGATCAAAAGCGTAATGAGAAAAGATGAAAGTGATTGTATAGTTAATTCATGATAAAGTCTCAAGCCTAAAAATATCAACTTTTACTATTGTTCAAGCTAATATGCAAAAAGTGTGTCTTTCTTTGAGATGAATCGACTGTAGTCGAAGATTTGAAAAACTGACACAAGGCGACGAGCCGCAGGCAGACAGAGCGTACGGCAATGCGAGCCAAATCCGTAATACTTTTTTAATTCTTTGACTATATTGCTGTAGAGATTTTAAGGATTATCCAGTTTAATCAGGCTGAAAGCCGGTGTTTCATAAGGGTGGCTGGCGTGCAGGGCGGCGATGACCGCTTCTTTGCATGCTTCTGTTAAGACCATTTCCACGCGCCATTCGGGCAGGCGGCAGAGTTCTCCATTTTCGCCGATATGCGGATGGCTGCCCGAGAGCGGCAGAAATTGCCCTTCGCCGCGTACTTGCCATGCACAATGGGCGTAGTTGCCGATTGTGCCGGCTCCGGCGGCGAATAGGGCTGCTTTGACGCTTTCCAGCGCGTCTTCGGGAATGTAAGTAATAAGTTGGTACATAAGAATTTGAGGTTTAAAGCGGGGTTTTTTGCCGATCTTGGGCATCGAAATTATCTGCTGCCAGCTAGCGCTGAAAGCGGGCTTTGTTTGCCGCCCATTCGCTGTCGAGCATGGAGAACCAAGCAGTGTCGCGGTTGCGTCCGTGATAGACAAGGTGTTGGCGGAAGATGCCTTCAAATTGAAAGCCTAAGCGCAAGGCGGCGCGGCGCGAAGGGTCATTGAGGCTGTCGCATTTCCATTCGTAGCGGCGGTAGCGCAGTTGTTCAAAGACGTATTGGGCGAGCAGAAATTGCGCTTCGCCGGCGATGCGCGAACGTTTCAGGGCTTCGCCGTAAATCACGGCGCCGACTTCGATGCTGCGGTTGGCGCGGTCGATACGCATGAGCGAGAATGTGCCTAATGCTTTGCCGTCGGCTTGGTCGATGATGGCGAAGTAATAGGGATCTTGCGATTGCATCATTTCTTGCATAAAGGCGGAAAAATCGTTTTTATCGGCAAAAGGTCCGTATTTTGCGGGCAGATATGTCCAATTTTGCGCCGGCGTTTTGTCGTTATAAACCGCCCATAAATCTTCTGCATGCGCTGTACCGATTTTTTCCAGACGGCAGTATTGTCCCTGCAAGAGCTGTACTTGCGGCAGTTCGCCTGCCTGAAAATCCCTCAGGCTGTGCCCGATTGCTTGTCCGTAGGCGTTTGTCTGCATTTAATGTGCCTCGTCCCAGTTGCTGCCGATGCCGATGTCTACAATCAGCGGCACGGAGAGGGCATGGGCGTTTTCCATATGGCGGCGGATGATGTTGCTGTATTGCGCCGCCGCTTCTTGCCGCACTTCAAAGACCAGTTCGTCATGCACCTGCATAATCAGGCGGCAGTCGGGATTGTCGCCGAGTTCGCGGTCAATCGCCAGCATGGCTAGTTTGATGATGTCGGCGGCGCTGCCCTGCATGGGCGCATTAATCGCAAGACGTTCGGCGGCGTTGCGGCGCTGTTGGTTTTTGCTGTTGATGTCGGGAATGTAGAGGCGGCGGCCGAGGAGGGTTTCGGCATAGCCTTGTTGGCGGGCGGCACTGCGTGCATTGTCCATATAGTCGCGGACTTTGGGATAGCGGGCGAAATAGGTGTCGATATAGCCGGCGGCTTCTTGGCGGCTAATGCCGAGTTGCCGCGCGAGTCCGAAAGCGCTCATGCCGTAAATCAGTCCGAAGTTGATGGCTTTGGCATTGCGGCGGTGTTCGCGGTCGATGTGTTCGGGGTCACCGCCAAAGATTTCGGCGGCGGTGGCGGCGTGAATGTCTTTGCCTTCTTTAAAGGCTTGAATCAGCCCCTCGTCGCCCGAGAGATGCGCCATGATGCGCAGTTCAATCTGCGAGTAGTCCGCCGCCAAGAGACAGTAGCCCGATTCGGCGATAAAGGCTTGGCGGATACGCCGCCCTTCGGCGCTGCGCACGGGGATATTCTGCAAATTGGGGTCGGAGGAAGAGAGCCGTCCTGTGCTGGTAACGGCTTGATGGTAGCTGGTGTGAATCCGCCCTGTGTGCGCCTGAATGAGTTCGGGCAGTTTGTCGGTGTAGGTAGATTTGAGTTTGGCGAGGCTGCGGTGCTCCAAGATGATTTTGGGCAAGGCGGCATGATGTTCTTGGGCGAGGATTTCCAGCGTGCTTTCATTGGTGCTGGGCTGACCTTTGGGCGTTTTTTCCACGACGGGCAAGCCCAAGCGTTCAAAGAGAATTTCCTGCAATTGCTTGGGCGAGCCGAGGTTAAATTCGCTGCCTGCCAAATCGTAGGCGCGGCTTTCCAAATCTTTAAGCTGGGTTTCGATTTCCGTGCTTTGCTGTAAAAGCCGTCGGCTGTCGATTTTTACGCCGCGCGCTTCCATGCGGTATAAAACGGCGGACAGCGGCGCTTCAATTGTTTGATACAGGGCGGCAAGCGAATCGTTTTGCGTTAATTGGCGGGAAAAATGTTCGTATAAACGCAGGGTAATGTCGGCATCTTCGCAGGCGTAATGGGCGGCACGTTCGATGTCGATTTGGTCGAAAGTCAGCTGTTTTGCGCCTTTGCCGGCCAGCATTTCAAAACTGGTGGTCTGATAATTCAGGTAATAATGCGCGAGGTCGTCCATATTATGCCGCGTGGCGGTGCTGTTATGGCAATAGCTCATCAGCATGGTGTCGTCGATATTGCCTGCCAATTCAATCCCTTCTTTGGCGAGAATGTGGCGGTCGTATTTAATATGCTGCCCGATTTTGCCGATGGCGGGATTTTCTAATAATGGCTTGAGTGCGGCAAGGCTTTCTTGATAGGGCAGGTTCTGCGTCAGCTGATGGCGCAGCGGCAAATAATAAGCCTCGCCTGCCTGATGCGCGAGGCTGATGCCGACCAATTGCGCCTGCATGTAATCCAAAGCGGTGGTTTCCGTGTCTAAGGCGAATTGCGGAAGCCGGCTGAATTTATCAATCAGCTTCTGTAAATCTGTCATGTTATCAATAACTTGATAATTCTGTTCCGCCGCCTGCATAGGACTGGGAGCAGGGGATTGCTCTTTCATCGGATTGAGGTATTTCTGTTTAATCGCATTCAAATCAAATTGATTGCAGAGCTGCTCAATCTTGGTCGGATTGGGGCTGTGCAAGGCAAGATCGGCAATGTCGGTGGCGATATTGACATCGCAATCAATTGTCGCCAAGCGATAAGACAGGCGCAGTTGCTCAATTCCTTGGCGCAGGTTGTCGCCGATTTTGCCGCCGATTTTGCTGGCATTGTGAATAATATTTTCCACGCTGCCGTATTCTTGCAGCCATTTGGCGGCGGTTTTCGGTCCGACCTTATCCACGCCGGGAATATTGTCCGCCGTATCGCCGACCAGCGCTAAAAAATCCACCACTTGATTGGCGTTCAGCGCATCGACTTTAAAACGCTGCGCCACATCGGCAGCGGTGGTCGCCTCGTTTTTCATCGTATCAATCAGGCTGATATCGGCATGGCTGAGCAATTGCGCCATATCTTTGTCGCCGGAAGAAATCAGTACCTGATAATTCTGCGCCAAAGCACGGGCGGCAAGCGTACCGATGACATCATCTGCTTCTACGCCGCTTTCCATAATCAGCGGAAAACCCAAAGCGCGGATTAATTCGTGCAAAGGCTCGATTTGCACCCGCAAATCATCGGGCATGGGCGGGCGGTTCGCCTTGTAAGCGGGGAACATCTCATGGCGGAAAGTTTTTCCTTTAGCATCAAAAACCACGGCAAAATACACCGGCTGATAATCCTCATAGAGCTTGGCAAGCATTTTAATCACGCCGTGCAAAGCGCCGGTCGGCTGTCCCTCGCGATTCGTTAAAGGCGGCAAACCGTGAAACGCGCGGAATAAATACGAAGAACCATCTACCAAAACAACCAAACGATTAGAATCCAACATGCCCTGCTCCGAAAAAACAAGGCGCTACTTTAGCATAAAGCAGCGCCGTTACGGCAACTAAGTCAGAAAGAATAAGATGGGTTAACTTAAATGAACATAGATTCTTATCAAATTTATCAAAATTTTGCACAAACAAGAGTGTCAAACATTTCTTTTTTATTGTTTTTTAATAAATTTTCGTGGTGAAATTACTCTTTTGTGAATTTTTTCCCTAAAACAAGCACGTGATTTATTAATGAAATGAAGAAAATATTTTTTCAAAAATAAATTTAAATAAAAATTATTTATAGAAGGCTTATTATTAGTTAAATCACTTGAGAAATTTCCTAGTTTTGAACCTTGAAAAAATAATGCTTGCTTAGACCAATAGGTTTGAATACCAATATCTGCATAATGCTCTGTAATAAAAGCATCTGCAGGTAGGTGAATTCCTTTGTGTTCTTGTAGTTGCTCATCGATATATTCATAGCATTTTTTTGCTGCTATTGGGCTGATTAAATAAGCTCCTGCTAGTTTAGTACCTTTCATTTCTACAAGATCATAAAAAAAATACCATAACGGAATATCATCCGTGGTAAATTCTGGGCAAAGGGACATTTTAGGTGCTGTTTTCGAGTTCTTTAGCCCTAAGGGACAAAATAGGTGCTATCTAGCGTTTTTTAAGCAAAATAATCTTTTATAAACTTAACCTTATTGTCCTTTCCCATGCCGCAATGACAAGCTA
>NZ_JBXGGR010000111.1:0-37168 GCF_056855035.1 Suttonella sp. | reverse complement strand
GTCATTGCGGCATGGGAAAGGACAATAAGGTTAAGTTTATAAAAGATTATTTTGCTTAAAAAACGCTAGATAGCACCTATTTTGTCCCTTAGGGCTAAAGAACTCGAAAACAGCACCTAAAATGTCCCTTTGCCCCTTCTTTAATTGTTCTAAATGGCGGTTCTGGTTTTTTAAATAATTTTATTATGATTATCTTGTGATTTAAATAATATAGTCGAAGAGTTGAAAACGTATTACGGCCTTGGCTTATCTTGTACTGCTTTTCCACTTCTCCGACTATAGTCAAAGAAATGAAAAAGTGGTACAGTAATGCTGCTAACAGGTAGCGCAGAGAGTACGGCGAGATGTGTTTAAATTGTAACTTTTTTTGAATTCCTTGACTATATATAGTCAAAGATTTCAAAAAGAGTTACAGTTTTGATTCATTTTGCTGTACTCTCTATAACGCTCGCAGCTTGATATTTTGTGTCACTTTTTCAGTTCTTCGACTATAGCAAAACGGCAAGCAAATTTGGCGCTTGCCGATGTGTCTTTATTGCGGACGCTAGCGCATCAGTTCTTCTCATGCGTAGCGCTTGTTTTACGGTTCTTTTTTCAGCAGGAAGATGCCTTGCGTGAGAAGGTGGACAAAGGCTTGTTTGGCTTCAGGGTCGAAGTCTTCAGGGTTGCAGTTGATGAGCAGGGGCTTTCCTGCCCATTCGGCAATGATTTCCCAGTGATTGCCCATGTAAACGGCGCTGCTGATGGTGCAGGCTTGCGCGGCTTCGCCCGTATTGCTGAGGCGGACGGCTTCCGGTCGGATGCCGATGAGGCATTCGCCGTCTTCGATGTTGAAGCCGGCGGCTTGCGGGAAGGGCAGGCAGTAGTTGTTGATGCAAATTTCGCCTTGTTTGAGTTCGCCTTCAAAGATGCTGCTTTCGCCCATGAAGTTGGCGAGGAAGAGGGAGTTGGGGCGCAGATAGAGTTCTTTGGCGGGGGCTTTTTGCATGATGTTGCCTTTGTCCATGACGATGACTTCGTCCGAGACGGCAAAGGCTTCGCTTTGGTCGTGGGTGACGTATAAGGAGGTAATGCCGAGGCTTTGTTGCAGTTGGCGGATTTTTTCGCGCATAGAGCGGCGCAGGTTGGCGTCTAAGTTACTGAGGGGTTCGTCAAAGAGCAGGACTTTGGGCTTGAGAATGAGGGCGCGGGCAAGGGCGACACGCTGCTGTTGTCCGCCTGAGATTTGGTCGACGTAGCGGTTTTCAAAGCCTGCCAGATCGACGAGTTCCAAGGCTTCTTGGACACGTTGGCGGCGTTCTTGCGCGGCGATGTTTTGCATGCGCAGTCCGTAGGCGACGTTATCGCCAATCGACATGTGCGGGAAGAGGGCATAGGATTGGAAGACGATGCAGATGTCGCGGTGTTGGATGGAGGTTTTGGTAACGTTTTCGCCGTCGATGAAGATTTCCCCTCTTGTGGGGCTTTCCAGTCCTGCGACTAGGCGCAGGACGGTAGTTTTGCCGCAGCCTGAGGGCCCGAGCAGGGTAACCATTGAGCCGCGTTTGATGTTGAGCGAGAGGTCGTCGATGACGACGTTTTTGCCGAAAGTTTTATTGATGTTTTTCAGTACTAAGAAGTCTTTGTCCATTTTGTTTACCTGTTTTAGTTCATGGTTTTGGCTTTGGAGCGGCTGATGCGGGTATCGCCGACGATCCAGTCAAAGAATAAGATGATTGCCATCATGACGACGATGAGTATCGAGCCGTAGGCAATGGCGATGCCGTATTCGCCGTCTTCAACGCGGTTGAGGATGTAGGCTGTCGCCACGCGGGTGTCGGCGGTAACCAAGAAGACGATGGCGCTGACGGTGGTCATGGCGCGCACGAAGCTGGTAACTAATGCCGAGAGCAGAGCGGGCTTTAAGAGCGGCAGGACGACGTAGCAAATGGTTTTTAGGGAATTGCCTTTTAAGGACAGCGAGGCTTCGTCCAAAGATTTGTCGAGTTGCCCTAAGCCTGCAATCGCGGCGCGCATACCGATAGGCAGATCGCGCATGACCATGGAGATGATGATGATGACACCTGTGCCGGTGATGTAGAGCGGGGCGCTGTTAAAGGCGAGTATGTAGGAGACGCCGGCAACGGTGCCGGGGACGGCAAAGCAGAGCATGGTCAAAAATTCCAAAGATTTTTTGCCTTGGAAGTCTTTGCGCACCACGATGTAGGCGATGAGCAGTCCGAACAAGGCGGTTAGCGGGGCGGCGATACCGGCATAGAGCAGGGTGTTGAGCAGGGAAGGCCATGCGCCGTCGCTGAGGCTTTGTCCGAAGAGCAGGATATAATTTTTCAGCGTGAGACTGTAGTTCACGCCCCAGTTGACGGTAAAGCTGCCGTAGAAGATGCTGCCGTATAAGACCATGTTGAAAATGACCCAAAAACCGAGCAGGAAGATGATGAGGTATTTGAGGCTGGGTGGCAGGTCTTGCACGTCGCCGCGGTAGGATTTGCCGGAGACAGTTACGTAGGAACGGTTGCCAATCCACAGATATTGCACGATAAATACCAGTAAGGAGAAGATGAGCAATATCGAGCCGAGGGTGCTGGCTGAGGCGTAGTCCAATTGCGAGCCGGCGATGTAGAAGTAAATTTGCGTGGCGATAACGTCGAAGCTGCCGCCTAATACTAAGGGGTTACTAAAGTCTGCCAGCGATTGAATGAAGACGAGCAGGAAGGAGTTCGCCAACGCCGGACGCAATAAGGGGAAGATGATGCGGAAGAAGGTTTGGTAGCGGTTGGCGCGCAAGGTGTAAGAGGCTTCTTCGATGGAGGGATGAATGGATTTTAATGCGCCGTCAAGCACCATAAAAGAGAGCGGCGTAAAGGCGAGGATTTGCGCAATCGCAATGCCGTTAAAGCCGTAAAGCCAGTTGGTTTTAGTAAAGCCGAAGCCGGTTAAAAATTCCGTGACATAGCCCGAGCGTCCGAGCATGAGGGTAACGCCCAAGCCGACCACAAAGGGCGGGGTTACAATCGGAAGAATGGAGAAGATTTTGCCGATGAATGCTGTACGCTGTGCGATGCGGGTGGTATAGAGGGCGAAAGCCAAGCCGAAAACGGTGGAGATGATACCCACAAATGCAGATAAAAACAGCGAGTTGCTAATCACGCGGACAATATAGCTTTGGTTCAATATGCGCAATACTTGCTGGGGCGCGAAGTTATCTCCGTCGTAAAACATGGAAATCAAGATGGCGACGGTGGGATATACGATAAAGAAGAAAATCAATAAGATGATAGAGATAAGCGAGGCAATGATGAATTTGTCGCCCTGCATGATTTTTAAATTCGCTAAAGCGACGGTGGCAATGGCTGTGAGGCTGATGATTTGAACAATCACGGCATAGCCCATGCTGACTTTCAGCCATGTGGCGGAAATAAAGGTAAACAGGCTGATGCCGGCGACCAATATCAAATCTAATTTCGCTTGTTTTTCAATGGTATATTTCAATTTTGGCGTGAATAAAAAGCCGAGCAGGGGCAAAAACCACAGAATGCTGATATTAAGAGATGACCAGCCCATGGCTTCGTATAATTCGTCGGCGGTGGCTTCGAACAGACCATAGTCCAATGCGCGTGACGGCAATGCCATAAATGCCAGCAGGGCAAGCGAGACCCAAAAAACGGGCGAAGCGAAAAAGGAAGATTTTTTGGCGTGCATGATTCCTCACAGATAGATGTTCATTAAAAGAAAGGAATACCGCCTCAAAGCCGATATTCCTTTCCGATGCAGCGATTATTTAGCTAATTTTACGTTATCCAGCCATTTTGAAATTAAACGCTTGCGTTCTTCGCTTGAGCCGTATTTGTCAAAATCATAATCAATCAAATTGATGGATTTGAAATCTAAAGAATAGGGCGATTGCTGCGCTTGCGAATTGGTAAGGATTTGATGGGTTTCGCCTTTTTGCCATGAAAGCTCCTGCGCTTCTTTTGACAATGCCCAATCGATAAACAGCTTGGCGTTTTCCTGATTGCGCGCACCTTTAATCAGGCTGACGCCGCCGATTTCATAGCCCGTGCCTTCGCAGGGCACGACCAATTCGACCGGCGCGCCTTTTTCTTGCTCGATGGAATGTTCGTGCAAGAAGCCGATGCCGATAGAGGCTTCGCCGCGGGCGGTGTTGCGCGTCGCCGTATTGCCCGATTTGGTATATTGCGATACGTTTTGATGCAATGCGCTTAAATATTCAAATGCGGCTTCTTCGCCCCATAATTGAATAAAGGTTGCCAATGCGGTGTAGGCGGTTCCCGAGCTTTGCGGATCGGCGGATTGGATTTCGTTTTTAAAGCGTGGGTCGGTTAAATCTTTCCAGCATTTGGGTACGGGAAGATTTAATTTCGCCAAGCGTTCGGTATTGACGCCGAAACCTAATACGCCGAGATAAATCGCCGAGGTGTAATTGCCTTTTCTTTTGGCGGGGTCTTTTAGCTCGTCCGGAAGATATTGCAGATTCGGCGATTGATACGCCTCGAGCAAGCCCATTTCGCCGGCTTGGGAATGCGGGTCTAATGTGCCGCCGTACCAAACGTCGCCTTGGGGATTACCTTTTTCCGCATCAATTCTTGCCAAGATGCTGCCCGTGCCGCCGCGTATAAAGCTGGTTTTAACCTTGTATTTGCTCTCAAATGCCAGCACTTCCTGTTCGCACATCGTATTTTGTGCGCTGCAGTAAACCACCAGCCGCCCTTCGGCAGCAGCGGTTGAGGACAGTAGAGCGCCGGTAATCGCCAGCGCCGACAGGCGCAGGCAGGATGATATTGCTTTCATGTTGCGCCCCCGTTTATTTGGCGAGCTTGACTTCATTGACCCATTTTTCAATCAGGCGTTTGCGTTCTTCGGCGACGCCGTATTTTTCAAAGTCGTAATTGATTAAATTGAGTTGGCTCGGGTCGAAGGCGGTGGGCGATTGTTCGGCGGTGGTATTGGTCAGGATTTGATGGGCATTGCCTTTTTTCCAAGCGGTTTCCTGTCCTTCCGCCGATAAGACGAAGTCCACGAAGAGTTTGGCATTATCGACGTTGCGCGCGCCTTTGATGATGCTCAAGCCGCCGAGTTCATAGCCTGTGCCTTCGCAGGGAACGACCATTTCAATCGGTGCGCCGCCTTGTTTTTGCACGGCATAATCATGCAGAAAGCCGATACCTACGGTAGCTTCGCCGCGCGCAGTGCTGTTGGAGGGCGTGATGCCGGATTTGGTGTATTGCGAGATATTGGGATGCAGTTGTTTAAAGTATTCAAAGGCTTGTTCTTCGCCCCATAATTGCACGAAGGTAGCGATGGCGGTGTAGGCGGTGCCGGAGCTTTGCGGGTCGGCAATTTGGACTTCGCCTTTTAATTTAGGATTGCTGAGGTCTTTCCAGCATTTCGGCATGTCTTCGATGCCTAATTTTTTCAGGCGTTCGGTGTTCACGCCAAAGCCCAAAATGCCCATATAGACCGCCGAGGTGTAGTTGCCTTTGGTTTTGGCAGGGTCTTGGAAGCGTTCGATAATTTGGTCGATAAGCGGCGAGCGGTAGGCTTGCAGCAGTCCCATTTCGGCGGCTTGCGCCTGCGGGTCAAGCGTGCCGCCGTACCATACGTCGGCTTGCGGATTGTTTTTTTCCGCTTCGATTTTGGCAAAGGTACTGCCCGAGCCGTTGCGGATAAATGAGGTTTTTACATCGTGTTTTTCGCTGAAGGTTTTTGTGATGGCTTCGCACATTTCATTGGTGGCGCTGCAATAAACGACTAGGCGGCCTTTGGCTTGCGCGGGGGCGGATAGCGCTAATCCGGCGGCTAAAACGGCAGAAGCAATTGAAAAAGAGACGGCTGTTAATTTCATGATTGTGACCTCTGATTGTAAATGCGTTAACCCTGCATGTTTATTTGCGCTCGGCGCTTTTTATGCGGCAAAACGCAGGTGCCAAGCGGATAAAATGCTGTTGTAGTGTAGCTTAATCGCGTGTCTGCGCCTAGTGTTTTGCGGTTTGTTTAGTGATGTTTTGCGGTCATTTTTGTGCAAAAACGCACTATTTTTGTATATTTTGTAAATAGTTCACAGGGAATGCGGTTTAAATCAAAAATGCGGTCGCCAATCCCAATAATGCTAAAAATCCGATAATGTCCGTGAAGGTCATGAGGAAAATAGAGCCTGCCAAGGCGGGGTCGATTTTCAGACGGTTGAGAATCAGCGGGATGACGACGCCGACAAAGGCGGCGGTCATGAGGTTGATGAACAAGGCGGCGAACATGACGGCGGCAAGGGCTGGGTCGTCGAACCATAGGTAGGCGATGAGGGCGGCGACGCTGCCCCAAATGATGCCGCTGATGCTGCCAATGAGCAGTTCGCGCAGGATAAGCGCTCTGGCGTTGGCGCCTTCGATTTGCCCCAGTGCGATACCGCGGATGATGATGGTCAGCGATTGGGCGCCGGCATTGCCGCCCAAGCTGGCGACTACGGGCGCAAGGGCGGCAAGGGCGACGATTTGTTCTATCGTGCCGCCGAAGGCGTTGATGACGGTGGCGGTAATCAGGGCGGTAAACATGTTGACGCCCAGCCAGATGCCGCGTCCGATGGCGGCTTTGTGGATGGGGGCGAAGGTATCGACTTCTTCGTCCATACCGGCGGTTTGCATGAGCAGGCGTTCGCTGTCTTCTTGGATATAGTCCATGACGTCATCGGCGGTAATCCGTCCGACTAATTGGTTGTCGTCGTTGACGATGGCGGCGGAAATCAAATCATGTTCGCGGAAGGTGCGCGCGACTTGCTGCCCTGTGGTCTTGAGGTGCAGGCTCACAGGGTCGTATTTCATGATGTCGGTCATGTGGAGCTGGTTGTCGGCGGTCAGCAATGTGGTGAGGAGGACTTCGCCGAGCAGGCGTTCGTCGCGGTCGACAACGAAGATTTTATTGGTGATGCGCGGCAGTTCTTCCATGCGGCGCAGGTAGCGGATAAGGGTTTCCACCTGCGTTTCGGGGCGCACGGAAATGGCGTCGTTATTCATCATACCGCCGGCGCTGTCTTCATCGTATTCAAGGATTTGCGTGAGGCGGGCGCGCTGGACTTCGTCCAAAGAGGAAAGGAGTTTGATGGCAACGTCTTCAGGCACGTCTTGCAGGAAGTCCACCAAATCGTCTTCCTGCATCGATTCGGCGGTTTGTAGGAGTTCTTCATGACTCATTTCATCGACAATGTCTTCCAAGACGCTTTCCGAGAGATGCGCCAAGACTTCGCCGTTATATTCGTCGTCCACCGTTTCCCAAACTTGCTCGCGCTCGATCGGCGGCAGGGATTCGAGCATACGCGCGATTTCCGCAGGATTGAGTTCATTAACGATTTCGCCGACTTCCGCCAAGTCTTCTTCGTGCAAGGCTTCGCGGATTTGGCTTAGCGGAGTGAGGGGAAGAAGGTCTTCTTCTGGGATTTGCTGTTCTGCTTGCATACGACACCTGTGGATAAAATAAAGCACTCTTGCTTAAGGCGCGCATATGCTAAAGAAATCAGCCGAAAAAGCTAGTGTTTTCGCAAAAATTTGCGGCTTAATGATTTGCCTTGGCGCGCAATGCGGTATTGAGCGTGGCGGCGGTATAGCTCTGATTGCCGATAAATAGACTACAGCTTGCGCCGCGCTTGAAATAAAAGTCGGCGGAGGAGATATGTTCGGGACAGTATTGGTGCGCAAAAGAGAGTTCGGGCATGAGCGAGAGGGTGTAAATCGGCGTATCGGGATAGGCGGCAAGCAGGTCGGCAATGCCGCCGAGGGCGTGGCGGCTATCGTGGCTGATGACAATGGCTTGCGGACGCTGAAAGCGTTGGCGCAAAACAGGCAGCAGATAGCGGCGTGCATCATTGCGTTCGCGATATTGATAGGCGGTATTCAGCAGAATCGGCGCGCCGCTGGGCGGATAGAGAATAGCGGCGGGAATACGCGATGTTGTCAGCACATAGTCGCTGCGCGAGAACAGCGGCGGCAGGGCACAGACAAAAGCGAGCAGCAAAGACAGCAGCGCCGCACGTTTGGCGGCGGCAAGCAGAAAAAGACAGGCAATACTTGCCAGTACGCCGCTAGGCAGCGGCATTTGATAAATCGGTTCGATATAGGCGAAAGGCATTTGCGCGGCAAGTTCGATGGGGCGCAGATAAATATCTAAGGCAGTGGCGGCAAAGGCGCTTAAGGCAGGCAATACAAGCGCGGCAAGCAGTAGGCATAAGATGATCGCCAGCCAAGGCACGACCAGTAAATTTACCGCAATGCTGATGAGAGAAATACCGCCGAAAATGCTCCATAGCAAGGGCGTCAGCGCAAACGTAATCCCGCCTTGTATGGCAAGCCATTGTCGCCATGCAGCGCGATGTTTGACCAGTCGCAGAGTGAGTATCACGGCGGCGGTTGCACAAAAGGACAGCCATGTGCTGAAGCTGAATAAAGCCAGCGGCTCAATAATTAATATCGCAAATAAAGCATAGCCTAGGGCAAGCATACCGTTGCCGAAAGGCAGATTGAGCCAGAGCAATACGAGGCAGGCAAACATAATCCAAGCACGCAAAATCGGCGCTTGCGCACCGCTAATCAGCACAAAAGCCAGTCCGCCGACTAAGGCGGCGCAGAGTGCAAGACTATGCGGCTCGATGCAATAACGCAGGCGGCTGAATACAGCTAGTATTTTGAACAGCCAATAAAAAACGCCCATCATCACGGCAAGATGCAAGCCTGAAATGGCAAGCAAATGACTGGTGCCGCTGATTTGTAATTTCTCGCGCATACGTTGGCTTAGCAAACTGCGGTCGCCGATCAGCAGAGCACGCACCCAAGCGCGATGTTGCGGAAAATGCGCGTCAATTTGGCGGGCAATCGCGGCTCGGTAGGCACTCATCACAGGCATAGCGGCAGTTTGCGGACGCAGCTGCTGCGGCAAATGCGCATAAAGTCTGCGTTTGCCGGGGCGAATCTGCAAAGTAGCGGCGAAACTGTCGCCAATCGCATAATGGGTATCGCGCAAATAATGGCTGGCATGCAGGGATTGACCGCGCAATGGGGGACAGTCGCCCGCCATCAGGCGCAGCGGCAGAATTTGTCCCAGCGGCAGATGTTGGCGGGGAAAATTTTCTACCTGCCAAATGCCCGTGCAAGCAAAGGGTTCGTACTGACTGGGCAAAGCCATATCCGCGCGCCACAGCCCTAAGGCAAAGCAGGCGCACAATACGGCGAAAACGCGGTAGCGGCGCAACAGGCTTAATCCTAAACAGCACAGCAGCGGCAGCACATAGGCGGAAGTCTGCCCCAGCAGTGGGGCGGGAATATGCCAAAAATCGCGGCTTAAGACACCAAGCAAAAGCATCGCCAATGCCGCTATATAGCGGTAAAAACGCAAATGTGGATATGACGATGAATTAAATCTTGGCATGGACAAACCTAAAAGACTTTTTTCGCTATAATAACGAGAATTAACTGCCCTTGCCCGCCTTATCGCCGCTAAAGGAAAATTATGAAATTCTTTTTTAAACGCATTTTGCCTGCACCGGAAAAACTCATTGCCAACCGCTTATTGCATTGGCTATTAAAAAAAATCGGCAATGCTTACATCTGGCAGGTCAATCGCCGCAGTATTGCCGGCGGTTTTGCGGCAGGGCTGTTTTTCGGCTCCCTGCCGATTCCCATACAAATTCCTTGCGCGGTAGCGGTAGCGGTATTTATGCGTTTTAATGTGCCGATTGCCGCTTTTTCTACCCTGTTCAGCAATCCTTTTACTATGCCGATGATTTTTTACGGCAATTATCAAGTTGGCTGCTGGCTTTTGGGTGGACGCGAAGGTTTGAGCGAATGGCATTTTACGGTAGCAAATCTCAAGCAATTGGGCGGTCAAATTTTGATGCCGCTGTTTACCGGCTCGGTCTTGGTCGGCACCTTATTGGCAAGCATCGGCTATTGCGTGATTTACTATCTGTGGCAATGGAAATTGGTGCAGGTTTTGAGTAAACGCAAAAACTGGCATGCAAAATTGCGCCTGCACCGCGCACAAAGACGCAAAAAACCGGTTTCTCATAAACATTTAGACAGTTAAATTAATGGAATAAAAATGTCTGAATCTATTAAAGAATATATTAAATTTCTCCATGATGTGTATCAAACATTGGAAGAACAACGTGCCGAAGCACGCAAAACAGAATTGCGTGATGCCAACCGATTTAATCCGTTTGAATTTTTTACTAGTGACGAAAACGGCTTGTCAGCGGTATTGGCTTTTTTACTGAATCCGGAAGAGAAACATGGACAAGGCGATTTGCTGCTGAATGCTTTCCTAAAACACATGAAACTGCATTCGTTTTTAGCTTATGATCGCGTTAAAATTACGACCGAAAAAACTTTAAATCAGTCGAGCAGACGGCATGATATTTTTATTGAAGCCTTTTTAGGCAGTAAATTAAGTTGGACGATTTCGATTGAAAATAAATTACACAATGCAGTTGATCAAAAAGATCAGGTCAAGGAATATTTAGAAGATTTAGCCAAGCAGCATTATGCTAAAGACCAGCAATATTGTTTGATTTATCTGCCGCCACATGAGCGTGAGCCCTCTGAAAATTCAATTAAAGCAGAAGATGTTCAAAATGCGTGTAAAGAAAATAGGCTGAAGCTTGTAGATGCCGCAGGGGTGATTACATGGCTTGAAAATGCGCCTATTTTTGCAGATAAAATAAAACAATTTATCGAGTATTTTATTCGATTTTTAAAACAAGATATCTTGGGGGAAGCAGTGGAGGATAATAAAGTATTGGTAAACAAAATATTGGAAGATGCAAAGACTTTGGATTCTGCTTTGGAAATCATGGCGATAGAAAATCAGGTTAGAGAAGTTTTATGGGAAAAGTTAAAACAAGAATTAAGTGATTTATGCACAGAAAATTATCCAGATTTGAGCAGTTTTGCGATTAAAGGAGAGTTTAGACCTGCAAATAGATGGACGGGTATATATTTTTGTGAAGAAAATGTGTGGGATGATGATGCGAATGGCATAGCTATAGAATTTGATAGTACGTATTTTCATAATTGCTTTTATGGTGCTCGGGTAAGTAATATTGAAGCTTTTCCACAATCAAAAAATAAATTTGATGAAAAATATAAAAATGAAGGGGATGGTCGCCCGGGGAAATGGAGTTTTTGGCGATGGTGCGAAGAAGATTATTTAAGAAATTGGCAAAATAAAACATGGCTGAAAATTCAATCCGGTGAATTAGCGGAAGAGATTTTTAAAAAATGGAAGCCGTTGTTGGATATTTTTGCTGAAGAAGTTAAAAATAAAAAGTCTAGTAGTGCGTAATCTGTATACTATTTAAATTTAGCAGTAGCAGGTATGTCAAGGTATGTTCCTTGAATTTTAGATATTAGATAGGAAACGGTTTTATTGTTGAAATCCATCATTATCTCAGTATGCTATTATTAAATCGTATATGCTATTGCCTGAGATTTTCCGCTTTGTATTGCTTTTCCACTTGTTCAACCTTATTTGGAATATGTTATGAAAAAAATTTATCTTCTCCGCCATGCCCAAAGTGCCGCCAATGCAGGCAAAAGTGGCGATATTGTCAAATATGCTAATCCCGATATTCCGATTACCGAATTGGGGCAAAAGCAGGCAGAGCAGTTAAGCATGTGGCTGGTGGAACATGTTGAGGATGTAAGAGAAATTTTCGTTTCTTCTTATCTGCGTACCCGACAGACTGCCGCGCCTTATGTGCAAGCTCTGCAAATCTCGCCTATCGTATTGCCTGATTTACACGAATTTAATTATTTGTCCTTTGCCCATCTTCAGGGCAAAACGTTTCAGGATTTGAAAAATCGCTCGGAATCTTATTGGGCGCGAGACGATGCGGATTTTAAAGATGGCGATGACTGCGACAGTTTTGCATCGTTTTTCAATCGAATTCACAATGTGCGCCGCTATTTTGCGGAAAAAGAGGATGGCGTTTATGTGGTGTTCGGGCATGGCTTTTGGATTGGTGTTTTGCTGTGGCAATTGATTGGGCGGTTTTCAGGCAGTCCTGATATGCAAAAATTTCGCGAATTTGAATTATTGGTGCGCCCGAAAAATACCGATGTCTATTTATGGCAGATAGATGGCGCGGTGGAGAGCATTGCTAAAGTGAGAAATACAGATGCTGATGTTGATACGCTGAGGGATAAAAGCGAGCATTTGTGATTTTGAGTAGTCATTTTATTTGAACATATTATGTTCTTAAGTTTGAGGATGTCGCGGCTAAACAGATATTGGTGCAGGATAGGCATGGTGTCGGAGGAGAATATTTGGTTACGTCTGCTGTCTATTGTCGGAGAAATGCTACAAGACGGCGATCCGCAGACAGTAAAGATCTTAGACCAAGATGAGCCAAGCCCGAAATAATTTTTCAATTCTCCGAAACGGTAGCTGTATCGTACGCAAAGATGCATACAAATACTTGAAGCAATGCTGTTAATTCACTGTGTTTTCACAGTAAAATCTTAATCTTACTATATTGCAATTTTCCTTTTGCCATGCTTCAATGCGCAAGCTGTTTGCAGCGCATTGCATAGAAAAGGAGAAACTATGTTGATTTTTTTATTCTGCGTAGCTTTGTTAGTCACAGGCTATTTTATTTACGGATCGATTGCGGAGCGGATTTTTGGCATTAAGCCCGAGCGCGCGACACCTGCTCATGCGCAGGCGGACGGCGTGGATTATGTGCCGATGTCTAAAGTCAAAATCTGGTTGATTCAATTATTAAATATTGCCGGCACCGGTCCGATTTTCGGCCCGATTTTAGGGGCTTTATACGGACCTGTAGCGATGCTGTGGATTGTGCTCGGCTGTATCTTTGCCGGCGCGGTGCATGATTATTACTGCGGCATGATTTCCGTGCGCAATGGCGGCGCTTCCATTCCGCATATGGCAGGGCGTTATATCGGCCTACCTGTTAAGCATTTGATTAATATCATCGCTCTGATTTTATTAGTCTTGGTTGGCGTGGTCTTTGTGGTTTCTCCTGCGGGTTTGCTGACGCAATTGACCGAACAAGCCTTGGGACGCTCCGGCGAGTTGGTGCAGAAGGGCAATTCGGCGCATGATTATTTAGTCACCACTTGGGTCTGCATTATTTTTGCCTATTACATCATCGCCACTTTGCTGCCGATTGATAAGATTATCGGACGCATTTATCCGCTTTTCGGCGCTTTATTGATGTTTATGACGGCCGGTATGCTTTTTGGCTTGCTCTTTGAAGGCATTCCGCTTTTCCAAACCGTAGGGCTTGATGAAGGCATGGGTATCGGCGATTTCTTTAAGAATTTTTATCCGGCTGAAAACATGCCGATTTTCCCCTTGATTTTCGTCACCATTACCTGCGGTGCGATTTCCGGTTTCCATGCCACGCAAACGCCGATGATGGCGCGTTGTATGCAAAATGAGCGCGAAGGGCGCTTTATTTTCTACGGCGCGATGATTACCGAGGGCGTGATTGCCCTGATTTGGTGCATGGTGGGTTTGAGTTTTTATGATGATGTGCAAATGCTCAATGAGGCGATTAAATCGGGTACGCCGTCCAAAGTTGTATATGAGGCGGCGATTAGTATGCTCGGCACCTTCGGCGGCATGTTGGCGGTCTTGGGTGTAGTGGTGCTGCCGATCACTTCTGGCGATACCGCGTTTCGCGCGGCGCGTTTGCAGATTGCGGAATTTTTCCATATCGAACAAGGCAGCGTGAAAAACCGCCTGATGCTGACCCTGCCTTTGTTTGCAATTGGCATTGCTTTGACGCAAATAGATTTTTCCGTGTTATGGCGTTATTTCGGCTGGGCGAATCAAACCACCGCGACGATTATGCTGTGGACGGCCGCCGCTTATTTATACCGCCACGGCAAATGTCATTGGATTTGCACCGTTCCCGCCATCTGGATGACGGCGGTCTGCGGCACTTATCTTGCCTTTGCCAAAATCGGCTTCGGATTGAATTGGACGGTTTCGCTGATTTTCGGCGTTATTGCTGCGATTGCCGTGACCGCCGCATTTTTGATTGTCTTAAAACCTAAACACATCTTAAATAGCGACGATTAATCTTTTCTTAGCAAAACGCCTCTCTGCGAGGCGTTTTTTATTGTCGCAGAAGTGGAATATAGTCAAAGAAATGAAAAAGTGGTGCAGTAATGCTGCTAACAGGTAGCGCAGAGAGTACGGCGAGATGTGTTTAAACTGTAACTCTTTTTGAATTCCTTGACTATAGTAAAGGCGGCGAGCCAATACCGTAATACGTTTTCAATTCTTCGACTATCTCAGCGAATATCGGTATCTGTGCTGAGAGGCGGATTGATTTCCACCGAAACATGCACGATTTCTTCATGAATGGACAGGGCTTGCCGAATCTGATGCGGGTTGAGGTCCTTTGCTGCGCTGCTTAAAGCGATGATGCAGGCGAATTTGCCCTTGCCGACTTTCCACACATGCAAATCAGTTACGGTGGCGTCAAATAATGCCAGTGCTTCGCGGATTTCGGCGACGACAGGCGCATCCATCTCCGCATCCAATAAGGTCTTGCCGGCTTGGCTGAGTACGTTCCAAGACCATTTGCCGACCAATAATGCACCGACAATACCTAAGACGGCGTCTAAAAAATCCCAGCCGAAATATTTGCCGGCAATCAGCGCGATAATGGCGAAAACGGAGGTGGTGGCATCGGCGACAATATGTAAAAACGCCGCTTTTTGGTTTAAATCTTGCTCGTGATGATGGTGATGCTGTCCCTGATGCTCGTGGCTGTGCTGATGATGGCTGTCGGTATGCAGCAGCCATAAGCAGACGATATTCACCACCAGACCGAGCACCGCAATCGGAATGGCTTCATTATAATGAATCGCCAAGGGATTGAAGAGGCGTTCAATCGAGTGGAAGCCCATCATGAGGGCAACGCCCATCAGGGCAATGGCGCTGCTATAGCCGGCAAGAATTTCGATTTTCCATGTGCCGAAGCAAAAACGCGGGTCCTGCGCATAGCGGCGCGCCGCCCGATAAGCAAGATAAGCCACGCTCAGCGCCAGCATATGCGAACTCATATGCCAGCCGTCGGCAAGCAGTGCCATAGAATTAAACAAGATGCCGCCGACAATTTCAATTAGCATCATTGCGCCTGTGAATAATGTGGCGATGAGAACTTTTTTCTCGGCAAGCGGATTGCCGTCATCAAAAATATGCGAATGCGGTGCAGACATTTTCTTCCCTGAATTTAAAAGCCTTATTTATGTTTGCGCCGCCTTGGCGCAGCGATTTTGCGGCTATATTGTATGCGATTTTTAAAAGCATCATCATCCGTCTTTTACCAAGAAGCGGCGGCTCGGCATATTTTGCCCTTGGCAGATGAAAGGCGTTTATCGAGATGCTATAATTTTCGTTTCTTTCACAATGAAACAGGATATATCTATGAGAGGATTGCTTTCTATGCTGGCGGTTTTCGTCTTACTCAGCGCTTGTGCAACATTTTCATCTGATAAGCATAAGCTTTATGAAGTGCGCATGATGAATGGCGATTCTCTTTACACGCGCAGCAAACCGAATTTGGATGCCGACGGTTATTACCGCTTCGATGATGTGGATAATCAGCACTACATCATCAATGAAAATCTCGTGCTGTTTATCGAGCCCAGCGAGTTTGCCAAATAATGTCGGACAATCATCGCAAGCGCCGCATTCCCGTACCGATCAGTTGTGAATTTTTTCCTACCGCCACCGAGCAGGGCGGGGAAAATTTAGCGAAGGTGCGGCGTGCTTTAGCCGTTTTTGACTGCGAATATTTTTCGGTCACTTACGGCGCCGGCGGCGGCACGCAAGAGCGTACGTTAAAATTGGTGCGGCGTATTTGCGAAGAGGGCGAGCGTCCCGTGATGCCGCATTTGACCTGCATCTCGGCGACTTATGCCGAACTCGAAGCCCTCTTGGATACTTATCAATCGATGGGCATCAAACGCTTATTGGCTTTGCGCGGCGATGTGCCGCCTGGCAGCTTTTATATGGGCGAATTGGACAGCGCGGCGGATTTGGTGCAGCTTGTGCGCAAAAAATGGGGCGATACGGCGCATATTGTCGTGGCGGCGTATCCTGAAAAACATCCGCGCGCCAAAACCCCGCGCGATGATTTGGAAACCTTGAAAATCAAATCCGAAGCGGGAGCGAATGAGGCGGTTACGCAATATTTCTTTAATGCCGACGCTTTTTTGCGTTTTCGCGACGAGGCTTGCGCGATGGGAATTGAGATACCCTTGGTGCCGGGGATTATGCCGATTACCAATTACCGCCAATTAGCCCGTTTTTCCGATGCCTGCGGCGCGGAATTGCCGCGTTGGATTCGCAAACGTTTGGAAGCCTATGAACATGATATCGAGGCTTTGCAATTATTCGGCACGGAAGTGGTGGCGTCTTTATGCGAACGTCTCGTGAAAGAAGGGGCCCCGGCTTTGCATTTTTATTCGATGAACCGTTCGGAAGCTATTTTAGCCATAGGGCGCGCTTTATCTTGGATTGAGTGATGGCGCGCAGTATCGGGCGTTCTTCTTTGGTATTTGCGGCAATGACGCTGATTTCGCGCGTCTTGGGTTTATTGCGCGATATCTTGGTCGCGCGCTATTTCGAAGCCGGCATTACCGATCCCTTTTTTGCCGCCCTGCGCATTCCCAATACCTTGCGGCGTTTTTTTGCCGAAGGCGGCTTTGCCAATGCCTTTGTGCCGGTTTTTTCCGCGACCAAGGCGGAAAATCCGGAGCAGTTAAAAGATTTGCTGCGCCATACCGGCGGCACCTTGCTGGGTTTTTTGCTGGCGATTACCGCCGTCGGCGTGATTTTTTCAGGCGCGATTATTTATGCGGTTGCCAACGGATTAAGCGCCAAACCTGAGCAGTTTGTATTAGCGGAGCAGATGCTGCGGATTATGTTCCCTTATATCCTGCTGGTTTCTTTAACCGCGATGGCGGGCGGCGTGCTGAATACTTACGGACGTTTCGCCATTCCTGCGCTGACGCCGGTCTTGCTCAATATCGCTTTGATTAGCGCCTGCCTGTGGCGCGCCTATCGGGGCGAGGCGGGCGATGCCGGCATGGAATTGGCTTGGGCGGTCTTAATCGGCGGCATTTTGCAGCTGGTCTTGCAATTGCCCTTTTTATACCGCTTGGGCTTATTGGTTATGCCCAAATGGGGTTGGAAACATAGCGGCGTGCGCCGCATTTTGCGTTTGATGCTACCGACTTTATTCGGCTCTTCCGTCGGTCAGTTAACGATTTTAGTCAATACGTTTCTTGCTTCGCATTTGCTCACGGGCAGTATTTCTTGGCTTTATTATACCGACCGCATGGTGGAATTGCCGATTGCCCTCATCGGCGTGGCATTGGGCACGGTCATTCTGCCCAAATTAAGCGCGCTGAAAGCCCTTGATGACGAACGGCGTTTCGCCTATACACTGGATTGGGCTTTGCGTTGGGGTATTTTAGTCGGCTCTGCCGCCTCGCTGGGTTTGACTGTTTTGGCGCCCTCGATTTTAGCCACGCTCTTTTACGGCGGTGAATTTACGGCACAAGATTTATTGATGACGACCTTAAGTCTGCGCGCCTACGGCATTGCCGCCGTGTTTTTGATTTTAGTCAAAGTCTTGGCGCCGGCTTTTTATGCCCGCCATGATACGCGCACGCCGGTACGCGCCGGCATTTGCGCGATGGCAGCGAATTTGCTAGCCGCGATTGTTCTAAGCCGTTTTTACGGCCATGTGGGCTTGGCAGCCGCCAGCGCCTTGGCGGCGGTGGTTAATGTCGGCTTATTGCTGTATTTCCTGTGGCGGCAGGGGATTAGAATTAAAACCGCCTCTCTGGGCTTTGTGTTGAAACTGCTGGCGGCGAATGCGGCGATGGGATTGTGCCTGCTGTATTTGCAGGGCGAAGCCGAGCAATGGCTGGAATGGACGCGCTTCGAGCGTCTGTGGCATTTGCTGCTTTTAATCGCTGTCGGTATGATGACCTACTTTGTCGCGCTCTATGCCTTAGGCGTGCGCAAACAACAGTTTATTTTAGGAGAATAATATGCGTATTTGCTTGCTAACGGCTTTGGGTTTAAGCACCGCCGCTTCTTTCGCGCAGCAACCTTTGTTTCACATCGCCGCTCCTGAAGCAATGGCGGCGGCAGAACAAGCAAATCTCGGGCAAAGTTCGGCAGCCGAGTCGAGCCAATCGCTGGGCGATGCGCAGATTGACGCCCTGCAAGGTTTGACGCTTACGGAAATCCGCATTTTAGGTATTGAAGATGAAAAGCAATTGAACAATGCCGAAGTCTTTTTGGGCTTAAGCCGCGTGAAAGACGAAGCGATTAGCCAGCCCGCCTATGTGAATTATCTGATTGACAACGGCGCCAAAGAAATCGCCTTATCCCAGCAGCCTTTCGGCTTTTACCAAAGCGAAGTGCGCAGCGAGCGCCATATTCAGGAAGGCAATTTGATTGTGACTTATCACGTCAATCTCAATGCGCCGACCACTATTCGTGCCGTGGAAGTCAATGTCAGCGGTATGGCGGCGGATGATCCCGAGTTTCAGCAATTATTGGCGGAAAACCCTTTCCGCGAGGGCGAAGTCTTAAGCCATGAGCAATACGAGACCTATAAAGCGCGCTTTTTGGAATTGGCGGTAGCGCGCGGCTATTTTGACGGACAATTCACCAGCAATGTGGTGAAGGTCAACACCGATACCCAAAACGCCGACATCGCCCTATTTTATGACAGCGGGCAGCGTTTCGATTTCGCCAATGTCAGCTTTACGCCGGCAGTAGATAAAGACGGAAGCGCCGCGCCGATTCCTTTGGACGAAGACTTGCTGCAACGCTTCGTGCAATTCCAAGCCGGGCAGGCGTATTCGGCGGAAGAAGTCGAGCAATTTCAGCATGATTTGCAGGGCAGCGGCTACTTTAAACAAGTCTTGGTCGGCGGGCGTCCGGATGCGCAGAGCAAAACCGTGCCGGTGGAAGCGCAATTGACCATGAACAGCAATAAACGCTATTTGTTCGGCATCGGCTATTCCACCGACAGCGGCGTGCGCGGCAAAATGGATTTTGACTGGCGCTGGGTCAATTCGCGCGGACATACGTTCTCCAGCAGTCTTTATGCCTCGCAAAAACAAAGTTCTTGGGGCAATATTTATCGCATTCCGGCGGCAAATCCCACCACCGACTACTATTTCCTGCGTTTTGGCGGCTGGATTAAAGAAGACGATTACGACACCAAACGCGGCTTTATCGAAGGCGGCTACAATTGGCGCAAAGACCAATGGGAATACCGTATTTCCGGCACTGCCGCCTATGACAAATTCTCGATCGGTAACGATCGCGGCGAAATCGTGCTGACCTATCCGCAATTCCAAGCCACTTACACTTCTACCGACAACCGCCTCAACCCTGATAGCGGCTTTCAGGCGCGGATTGGCGTCTTAGGCGGCATCGAGGGCGTCGGTTCGGACGTCAATTTTGCCCAAGCCAATGTGAATTTCCGCTATATTCAATCCTTAAACGCGCAAAACCGCCTGACCTTCCGCTTTGACAGCGGCAGCACATGGACGGACGATTTCCACCGCCTGCCGCCGAGCTTGCGCTATTTCGCCGGCGGCGATCGCAGCGTGCGCGGCTATGCCTATGAAAAAATCGGCAGCTACGACAGCAGTGGCGATAATATCGGCGGACGGCATTTATTGGTCGGCAGCGTGCAATATGAATATTTCTTCAAGCCGGATTGGGCGGTAGCGGCATTCGTCGATGCCGGCGATGCCTTTAATAACAATCCTAAAGCGCATATCGGCGCGGGACTGGGGCTGCATTGGCGGTCTCCTGTCGGACCGATTAATATCGACCTTGGACACGGCTTTGATAAAGACGTCGGCGATAATTTCCGCCTGCATCTCACGATTGGGGCGGAACTGGATCTCTAATGCGTTTTCTTCTTAAAAGTCTGAAATGGCTGTTCTTAACGATTTTACTGTTGGCGCTGCTATGTGCGGCGCTGGCGTTTTATTTGCTCGGCACGCAAAGCGGCTACCGCCAAGTGCCGAAATTGCTGAATCAATTCACGCCTTTTCAGCTAACTTACGAGACTTTAGAAGGCAAATTATGGGGTAGGCAGCAATGGCGCAATCTGCATCTGACTGGTCCTGAGGGTTTGGATTTTCGCGCCGAAGCCTTAATCATCGATTTTGCCGGCAATGAATTGTTCGGCAAACGTCTGCATCTGCCGCTTCTGCAATTAAGCCGCAGTACCTTGCAATTGCCGCAGGGCGATAATTCCCCTTCGGAAGAAAAAAAACATGCTCCGCTTGAGGCATTGCCGGAAATTCAGTTGCCGCTGCAAATTGATATTGATGCTCTGCGCCTCAGCGAATTGGAGATACGGCAGGGGCAAGAGGAAATCATCACGATTCATGATGTGCAAGGCGCCTTGCACGGACAAGACAGTGCGCTGGAATTGACCTTACACAGTGCTTTGAGTCAGGGCAAAACGGCGGACGCGCCCGCTGCTTTTGCGGCGACGGCGGATGTGAGCGGCAATCTGCGCTTAAGCGGCGCCTATCCGCTGACACTCAAAGGCGAGGCACAATTGCAATTGCCTGAAAAAGCGCCGCAAGAATTTGCCTTGGAGATCGGCGGCAGCCTCTTGCAGCCCGCATTGCGCCTGCAGGCGAAAGGTTGGCTGCAAGCCTTGATGGAAGGTACGGCGGATATGGATTTGACGGTGAAGACTTTAACAAGCGAATTACATTGGCAAGATATTGCTTTGTCGGAGCAAGGTATTGAAATTCCGCAGGGAAATATCGCATTATCAGGAGCTTTTGAAGATTTGCATCTGGCGCTTGAAAGTCAAGTGCAGGGCAAAGATATTCCCACTCTGAAGGTAAGCGGCAATGCCCATCTTTCGCCGCAGGCGCTGCGCGATGTGCATCTGCTCGTCAATGCCTTAGGCGGCAGCATCGATTTGCAGGGCTTTGCCGAATTTGGCGAGGGTCTGAATTGGCAGGCGGATTTGCGGGTGCAAAACTTGGATGCGCGGCAATACGATGCCGAACTGGATGCGGCATTGAGCGCGCATATTCATACGCAGGGGCAGCAAAGCGCCGCTGCACCGCTGTCGGCGGATTTTGCGATTGCGCAGTTGAGCGGACATTGGCAGCAGCATCCGATTGCCGGCAGCGGCGATGTGCGGATTGAGGGCAGCGATATTCATGTGCGCGACCTGCTTTTGAATTTGGCGGATAACCGCGTGGCGGTGAACGGACAAGTCAATGCGCAGGAAATTGATGTGCAGGCCGAGATTGATGCCACAGCCTTGGGACGCCTGCTGCCGAATATCAGCGGCGCGGTGCAAGGTAAATTAGACTTAAGCGGCGCAGTCGACAATCCTGTCATTCAAGCGGATTTGCAGTGGAAAGATTTGCTGGTACGGGACAATAAGGAAACATTAGTGCAATCTTCTGCCGGCGCCGTTCAAGCGCAGGGCAATATGCAGGATTTACGCTTAACATTGCAAGGCAAGGCGCAGGGGCGCGATTTTCCTGCCTTAGATATGGCAGGCTCTGCCGTATTGGCGCAATTACAGGCGGTCAAAGACATTGATCTTGTCGTCAATACCATGGAAGGTAAGGTCGCTTTAACAGGAGAGGCGGCTTTTGCGCCTGAGATTGCTTGGGACGTGGCGGCCACGTTGGAGCGCCTGCGTCCGAAATATTATTTGCCCGATATGCAAGCGCAAATTAGTGCGCAGCTGCAAGCCACAGGCGGTATCGATGCGCAGGGCAATCTGCATACGCAGGCGGATTTGCGCGATTTGAGCGGTACTTGGCAGGGCCAGAAACTGGTGGGCGCTTTAACAGCGCAAGTGCAGGGCAGCACAGTCAAACTCGAATATATGGACGTGCAGGTCGGCGATAACCGTGTAAGCGGTCAGGCACAATTGCAGGAACAAGCCTTACAGGGCGATATTGAGTTGCAGGCGCTGAATTTGGCGCAGCTGCATCCGCAATTGCGCGGCGTGCTGCGCGGCAGTCTCAATGCCGGCGGCAGTACCCAGTCGCCTGTATTGAAAGCGAATCTTAAAGGCGAGCAATTGGCTTTTGCCGATAATCGCGTGGCGGCGGCGGAAATTGTCTTGGATACGGGCTTGCAGGCAGGCGCGGCTTTTAATAATCAGATTGTCTTAAGCGGTATTGAAGCGGCAGGGCAGAAATGGTCGGCTTTGCGCTTGGATACCCAAGGGGCGTATCAAGAGCATCGCTTGGCGCTGAAAAGCGAAGGCGGCGAATATAATCTGAATCTGCAGGCGGTAGGCGGCTTTAGCGCTCTTGATGCTTGGGCGGGGCAGGTAAATCAATTGGAGGCGCAGGTGCAGGATTTGCGCTGGCAGCTGCGCCGTCCGATGCAGATTGCCGTATCGCCGCGCGAGGTGTCTGTGCGCGATGCCTGTCTGGCGGATCAATATTCGGCGTTTTGCCTGAATCTGGCGCATCAAGAACAAACTTCAATCGATTATGCGATTGATCAAATCGACCCGCGCAGTTTTGCGCCCTTTATCCCCGAGAATGTCAAATTAGAAACCCTGCTCAAAGGCGAGGGCAAATTGACGATTAACGCTCAGGGTGCGATTCGCGGTCAGGCGGATTTGCGCTTAACGCCGGGCAAAATCACGGCGCAAGTGGAAGGGCAGCCGCCGATTGTGCTGAAGTTGAAAGAAGCGGTGCTGAATACCCAATTTAACGAACAGCGCAGCCGCAGTCTGCTCAATATCGATTTTAGCGATACCGGCAATGTGCGCGCCGATGTGGGCATCAGCAATTTCCAAAATCCGCAAATAAGCGGCGAATTGGCGCTTTCCATTCCCGATATCGGCAAATTCCAGCACTTTATTCCGCAGGTTTCCGAATTAAAAGGACGCGTGCAGGGCGATTTGCAATTTTCAGGTCCTCTCAGCCAGCCGCAGGCCAGCGGCGAGCTGCGTTTGGAAAACGGCGCGCTGCAAATTCCCGAATACGCCACGGATTTGAACAATATCCGCCTGCGTCTGTCTGCCCGCCGCGACGGCAATATCGATATCGACGGGAATATCGGCACCCCAAAGGGCAGTCTGCAGGCGGACGGTCTGCTGCGTCTGCAGCCCTTAAACCTTAATCTGAAACTCAACGGCAAAGATATGCTGCTGGCGAATTCCAAACAAATGCGGGTGCTGGTTACACCGCGTTTCGATATCCGCATCGACCCCGACAGCGGCGTGAATGTCAAAGGCGATGTTCTGATTCCCGAAGCCAATATTGCCATCCCCGATATGCGCAGCGCGGTAGGTATATCCGAAGACGTCGTGATTGTGAATAATCAGACCAAAGACGACAAGCCTTATGTCGCCCCTGCCGGCTCGCCGCTGCAGGCCGATATCGCCGTACGTTTGGGCGATAAAGTGTTTTATAAAGATCCGAACATGAGTATCCGTCTGATGGGCGCGATTGATGTATTGGTGCGTCCTGCGCAGCCGATTCGCGGACGCGGGCGGATTGAAGTGGCGAACGGACATTACGAATTCTATGGTCAGGAGCTCAATATCAAGCGCGGCTGGGTAACGTTTTCCGACGATATTAGCAATCCTTCGATTGACATCATCGCCATGCGCGAAGTGGATGATGTGGAAGCCGGCGCGCGGATTAGCGGTAGCGTGAAAAGAATGCGTTTGGATTTGACATCCGACCCCGCCATGCCCGATTCGGCGGTCTTGTCCTATCTGATTTTCGGACGCGCGCCCGACAGCGCTACCGACAGCACCGCCTTATTGCAAACGGCGGCGGCGATTGGTACCAAAGGACTGTTTCCTGACGATTTGGCGCAGAAAACCGGCTTGGACGTCTTCGATTTGGGCGTAGGCGGGCTTAAAGCCGGCAAATATCTGATGGAAGATTTGTATGTGGGCATGAAATCGGATTTCTTTTCGGGGCTGACGCAATTTTTAGCGCGTTACCAAATTACCGACCGCCTGAGCGTCGAGGCTTCGTCTTCGCAGCGCGACGGCAATGCGGTGGATATGATTTATGAATTTGAAACGGATTAGGGGCGGCGGATGAATTACTGGCTGATGAAAAGCGAGCCGCAGAAATTTTCCTTACAGGATTTGCAGGCGCGACCGCAGCAGACCGAACCTTGGGACGGAGTGCGCAATTATCAGGCGCGCAATTATCAGGCGCGCAATTATCTGCGCCAAATGGCGGTGGGTGATCTGGCGTTTTTTTATCATTCCAACAGCAAGCCTTCGGGCATTGCTGGCATTATGAAAATTGTGCGCGCCGCCTATCCGGATGACACGCAATTTGATCCGCAAAGCTATAAATACGATCCGCGTTCGCGTCCGGAGCGACCGATTTGGGATTTGGTGGACGTGCAATTGGTACGCGCTTTTACGGAGCTGCTGCCCTTGGCGGCTTTGCGGGCAGAACCGTCTTTGGCGGAAATGATGCTGCTGCGCAAGGGTAATGGCCTCTCGATTACGCCCGTGCAGGCGGCGGAATGAGAAACCATTGTGGCAATGGCAGGGCAGGCAGATGACTGAAGCCGTGATTGAATTGAAAAACGTCTGTTTCTATCGCGGCAAACGCGCGATTTTCAAGCAGCTGAATCTCAGCATTCCTGCCGGCGAGATGATTGCCGTGATGGGACCTTCCGGCACCGGCAAAACCACCTTGATGCGGCTGATTACCGGTCAATTGGCGCCGCATCGCGGCGAGGTTATCGTTTTCGGGCAAAATTTGGCGGATTTGTCGCGCCGACAATTGATGCAGTTGCGCCGCCGCATGAGCATGATGTTCCAATCCAATGCCTTATTCAGCGATTTGACGCTGGGCGAAAATATTGCTTTTCCTCTGCGCGAAGTCTTGAATTTGCCGCCTGAATTGATTGCCATCATGGTGGAGATGAAATTGCAAACGGTAGGCTTGGGCGGTGCGGCGGATTTGATGCCGGCGCAATTATCCGGCGGTATGGCGCGGCGTGCCGCTTTGGCGCGCGCGATGGCAATGGATCCGCAATTAATGATTTATGACGAACCTTTTGCCGGTCAAGACCCGATTACGCTGGGCGTATTAAGCCGCCTGCTGCGCAATTTTCATCAGGCATTGGGCATGACGAGCCTAATCGTCAGCCATGATGTGGCGGAAGTCAGCCGTATTGTCGATAGAATCCTGCTGCTCTCCGGCGGCAACATCTTGGCTTTCGATAGTCCCGATGCTTTGTATAGCAGTGAAGATCTCTTAATCGCGCAATTTATGCACGGCAAGGCGGACGGGCCGATTCCCTTCGATTATCCCACCGCAGAGGATTATCGCAGCCGCCTGCTCGGCAAGGAGAGTAAACGATGAAATGGCTGTTTGCCCTCGGCAACTTTAGCCTGTTTGCGCTGCGCCTGTTGCGCCATAGCATGATGCTGTGGCGGCGTCCCTTGGCATGGCTGCGCGCCGTGTATCAGGCGGGCGTTTTGTCTTTGCCGATTATCGTGGTGTCGGGTTTGTTTGTCGGTATGGTCTTGGCTTTGCAGGCCTATGTGAATATGGCGACCTTCGGCGCGGAAACTGCTACCGCTACTTTAGTAGCTTTGGCATTGATGCGCGAATTGGGCTCGGTGGTCAGCGCTTTGCTTTTTGCCGGACGCGCCGGCTCGGCGATTACGGCGGAAGTCGGTTTGATGAATACGACCGAGCAATTGGCTGCCATGGAAATGATGGGTATCGAGCCGCTGGCACAGGTCGGCGTACCGCGTTTTTACGGCGCTTTGCTTGCCATGCCTTTATTGGCGATAGTCTTTGTGGCGGTGGCGATGCTGGGCGCCTATATGGTCGGGGTCTGGCATTTGGGCTTGGACGGCGCGATGTTTTGGGCGCAATTGCAGCGCGGGGTGGATTTTTATCACAATCTCTTTTTGGGCGTTGTGGTCAAATCCTTTGTCTTCGGCGCTTTATGTGCGGCAATCGCGGTGCATCAGGGCTTTGTCGCGCCGCCGACCGCGCAGGGTTTGGCGAATGCGACCACGCGTACGGTGGTATTATCTTCTTTGGCGGTATTGGCAGCGGATTTCTTGCTGACCGCAATGATGTTTGGAATGTGAGATGAAAAATCAAAAAACAATCACGATAGCGGTTGGCGCATTTGTTTTCTGCGCCCTGATCGGTTTATTCTTTTTAGGCTTTAAAGCCAGCAGCTTGGGTAGTTTCCGTCCGCAGAACGTGTATCAAATCCGCGCCAATTTCGGCGATGTCAGCGGTTTGAGCAAGAATGCGCAGGTTAGTTTGGCGGGCGTGCAAATCGGACGCGTGGGCGAGATTAGGCTCAATTTAGAACGCAATGAAGCAGAGGTTTTGCTCAATATCGATGGCGCGGTGCGGCTGCCTGCCGACAGCGCGGCGCAGATTCTGACTTCAGGTTTGCTGGGCGAACGCTATATCGGCATCAGCTTGGGCAGCAGCAGCGAAACGCTCAAAGACGGCGATACTTTGCGCCGCACCGGCGGGGCTTTGGTACTGGAGAAAGCTTTGCAGCAATTTATGGGCGGCAAGGGCGGTTTTTATCCGGAGAAGTCTTATCATGTGACAGCGCGTTTCAGCGATGTCAGCGGTTTGAATCTTGATGCGCCGGTAACCCAATCGGGGGTGCAAATCGGGCGCGTGAGCGCGATTCGCTTGGAGCAGCAGAGTTTCCAAGCGGTCGTAGAGATGGAAATTGCCGCGGAATACGGGCATATTCCTTTTGACAGCAGCGCCGATATTGTCAGCAGTAGTTTGCTGGGCGGCAAATATGTGGCGATTAGCGTCGGCGGCGACAGCCAAGTCTTGACAGACGGTGATGAATTTCAATTCAGCAATTCATCTGTGGTGTTGGAGCGTGTGATTCAACAGTTTATTAGTAATATGACAATGAAACAGTAAGAGAGGGAAAATGAAAAAGTTTCTATTAGCCAGTGTTTTAGCCGCAGTGAGCGGAGTCGTGTTCGCTCAAGCGACATCGGAAGGCGCAAAAGCGATGATTGAAAGCCAATCCAGCGAGATTTTGCAGGAATTGCGCGCCAATCAGGCGACTTATCAAGGCAATCCGGCGGCATTCAATCAGTTTATTAACAGCCGCGTGGCGCCGAGTCTGGCCTTTGACCGCATGGCGGAAATTGCGCTGGGGCGGCATTTGCAGGCGGTACGCGATGCGGGCAAATTCGAGGCCTTTAGTGCCGCTTTCCGTGAGCTTTTGATTCGCGTGTATTCCAAAAGCTGGACGCAGTACACCAATGCGCAAATCACGATTTTAGGCTTGCCGACGGTGGACAAATACAACCGCGCCCGCGTACGCGCGCAAATCAAAGACAATGCGGGCAAGCAGCATGCGATGGAGTTCGCCCTGTGGTATGACGGCGGCGTATGGAAACTCTACGACGCCACTTTTTCTAATATTTCTTTGATTAGCGGTTATCGCAACACTTTCGATACCGAGATTCAGAAAAACGGCGTTGATGCCTTAATCGGCAAAATGCGCACGATGGAATAAGCGTGTTTGCCGACATCAGCGACGGCTGCCTGCGCTTGCCTAAGCGTCTGTGCGCACAGACATTGGCGGGGCAGGATTTTTCCCAAGCCCCTGTCTTGCCGGCGCAATTGCTGGTGGATGCCCAAGCCTTGCGCGATTGCGACAGCGCCGGCATCGCCGCCTTATTATGGCTGCTGCGTCATGGGCGGCAGCAGGCGGTTCGGATTGTCTGGCAGGGTTTTTCGCCGCAGTTGCAACAACTGCTGCATTTATATGATGTAGATACACAAGGATTATTAAGCGATGCAAGAGCAGCTAATTGAAGCACGGATTCGTGCCGCTTTGGGCGATGACGCCCAGATTGAACTCTCCACTTTTGACGGCGTGCATTATTCGGCGGTGGTCAAGGCGAAAGCCTTTGCCGGTCATTCCCGCCTTGAGCAGCACCGCATGGTCATGAAAGCCTTGGAAGATGTGATTAGCAGTAATGAGGTGCATGCCCTGCAACTTAAAACGCAGGTGCCCTCATAATGGAGCAACTCAAAATCATCGGCGGCAAACGCTTGGAAGGCGAGATTGCGATTAGTGGTGCGAAAAATGCGGTATTGCCGATTCTCGCTGCGACCTTATTGGTGGAAGGCGAAACCGTGATTGACAATGTGCCGCGTTTGCGCGACGTGCATACCTTAATCGAGGTTTTGAAGGCGATGGGCGCCAAGGCGGCGTTTACCGATGAGAATCAGGTAACCGTCGATGCCAGCCATATCGACAATCCCGTTGCGCCTTATGAATTGGTCAGAACCATGCGCGCCAGCGTCTTGGTACTTGGGCCTTTATTGGCGCGTTTCGGTGAGGCGAAAGTGTCTCTGCCGGGCGGTTGTGCAATTGGTGCGCGTCCTGTGGATCAGCACATCAAAGGCATGCGCGCTTTGGGCGCGGAAATCGATATTGAAGAAGGCTATATCCATGCCAAGGGTAAATTAAGCGGACAGCGTTTCGTGATGGACGTCGTTACCGTAACCGGCACGGAAAATATTCTGATGGCGGCGGTTTTGGCAAAGGGTACGACGATTTTGGAAAATGCGGCGCGCGAGCCGGAAGTTAGCGATTTGGCGCATTTGCTCAATGCCATGGGCGCGAAAATCAGCGGTATCGGCACGGCGACCTTGACCATCGAAGGGGTGGAAAAATTGCATCCGGTGCGCTATTCCACTTTGCCCGATCGGATTGAAACCGGCACGCATCTGATTGCCGCCGCCGTTACGGGCGGACATTTGCTGCTGCGCCGAACCACGCCGACTTTCCTTGAAGCGGTATTGGAAAAATTAGAAGCGGCGGGCAGTCTGATTAAGCGCGGTACAGATACGATTGAAATCGATCACAGCAACCGTCCTTTAAAAGCCGTGAGCATTCGTACTGCGCCGTATCCGGCTTTTCCCACCGATATGCAGGCACAATTTATGGCATTGAATTGTCTGGCGGAAGGAGCGGCGACAATGGTGGAAACCATTTTTGAGAACCGCTTTATGCATGTGCCGGAATTAAGCCGCATGGGCGCGGATATTTTTGTCGAAGGGCATACTGCGACCACGCGCGGCGTGGCGAAATTAAGCGGTGCACCGGTTATGGCAACCGATTTGCGCGCATCCGCCTGCTTGGTTATTGCCGCCTTGGCCGCCGAGGGTGAAACCCTCATTGACCGCATTTATCATTTAGATCGCGGCTATGACGGTATCGAGAAAAAATTGCGCGCCGTAGGAGCAGACATTGAACGCATCCGCAGTTAAGCCCAATCAGGGGCAGGATATCGTCATCGCTCTATCTAAGGGCAGAATTTTGCAGCAGACTTTGCCTTTGCTGGCGGCGGCGGGCATTTCGCCGCTGGAAAACATCAGCGAGAGCCGCAAATTGATTTTTCCCACCACGCTGGAAAATGTGAAATTGCTGGCGGTGCGCCCTTCGGATGCGCCGACCTATGTCGAATACGGCGCGGCGGATTTCGGTATTGCGGGCAAAGACGTCTTGCTGGAATCGGATTGCCAGAATTTATTGGAAATGGTGGATTTGCAGATTGCCGCCTGCCGTTTGATGGTGGCGGTTAAGCAGGGGCAGTCTCTGCCTGCGCAGCATATCCGCGTGGCAAGCAAATATGTGCGCAGTGCGAAGAATTATTTCGCCGCGCAGGGGCGGCAAGTCAGCGTGATTAAACTCTACGGTTCGATGGAATTAGCGCCTTTGGTCGGTCTGGCGGATTGCATCGTCGATTTGGTGGATACGGGCAAAACCCTGCAAGCCAACGGCTTGGAAGCGGTGGAAACGGTGTGCGAAATCAGTTCGCGCCTGATTGTCAACCGCGCGGCTTTCAAGCTCAAACAGGCGCAGCTTGCCCCGATTATTCAAAGCATTGAACAAGCGGCACACAAAGGAAGATAAATGGAGATTCGCAGATTAGACAGTCGGGCGGAGGATTTTGCTCGAGCGATGCAAGATTTGCTGGCGCAGAGCAGCGTCAGTCAAGACCAAGTCAGTACGCGTGTGGCGGACATCATCCGCGATATTCGCGCGCGCGGCGATGCCGCTTTATTGCATTATGCTGCCGCTTTGGACGCGACAGAAGTCGATGATGTACGGCAATTACGCCTGAGTGCGGAGACTTTGCGAGCCGCTTGGGAAGGCTTGGATGCGCCAACCCAAAAAGCCTTGCAAACTGCGCATGACAATGTGGCGGAATACGGCGAACGGCAGAAATTGCAGGATTGGTCTTATACCCGTCCCGATGGCAGTATCTTAGCGCAGCAAGTGCGTCCGCTGGACAGCGTGGGTATCTATGTGCCGGGCGGTAAAGCGGCTTATCCATCGTCCGTGATTATGAACGCGGTGCCGGCGAAAGTGGCGGGCGTGGCGAGAATCGTGATGGTCGTTCCCACGCCGGGCGGGGTGGCGAATTCTTTGGTTTTGGCAAGCGCTTATTTATGCGGCGTCGATGAGGTCTGGACAATCGGCGGTGCGCATGCGGTCGCTGCTTTGGCTTACGGTACGCAAAGCCTTGCGGCGGTGGATAAAATTACCGGTCCGGGCAACCGCTATGTGGCGGAAGCCAAACGACAGGTTTTCGGGCAGGTGGGAATCGACATGATTGCCGGCCCTTCCGAAGTAGTGATTATTGCGGATGATACGGCGCAGGCGGATTGGATTGCCGCCGATCTCTTTGCCCAAGCCGAGCATGATGAAATGGCGCAATCGATTTTGCTGACGCCGTCGGCGCAACTGGCGGATCGTGTGCAGAAAAGCATCGCCAAATTGCTGCCGCAGCAGGCACGCGCG
Organism: Suttonella sp.; assembly: GCF_056855035.1. NCBI lineage: Bacteria > Pseudomonadati > Pseudomonadota > Gammaproteobacteria > Cardiobacteriales > Cardiobacteriaceae > Suttonella > Suttonella sp. Next base: position 6,262 of record NZ_JBXGGR010000111.1, on the reverse strand, counting down.
GCGATTATCGAGCGTTCTTTGGCAGACCGTGGCGCGCTGATTGTCTGTGAAGACATCGCCGAATGTATTGCTTTATCGAATCATATTGCGCCCGAGCATTTGGAATTGATGTTTGAGCAAGCGGCGGATTATGTGCCGCATATCCGCCATGCCGGCGCGATTTTTGTCGGCGAGCATTCCAATGAAGTGTTCGGCGATTATTGCGCCGGTACGAATCATGTTTTGCCGACCTCGCGCAGCGCACGTTTCGCTTCCGCTTTAGGCGTCTACGATTTTCAAAAACGCAGCAGCATCTTGCAATTATCCCGTGCGGCGGCAGAGCAGCTCAGCCCGATTGCCGAACATCTTGCCAAAGGAGAGGGTTTATTTGCGCATGCTTTATCCGCGCAATTGCGGGGCGGCGATGCATAAAGAGGCGATTTTTAGTCCGGCGGTCTTAGGCAGCAAAGCCTATGCGGTGGCGGAAGTGCCGGCGGATATGCTTAAATTGGACGCCATGGAAGCGCCGCAGGATTTTCCTGCGCATTTGCGCGAGGCTTGGTTGCGTACTTTGGCGGATGTGCCTTTAAACCGCTATCCGCCGGCACGCGATTTAGTTTTGGAAGCGCAATTGCGCCGCGTATTCGGCATTGATGATAACTATGGTCTGCTCTTGGGTAACGGTTCCGACGAGCTGATTCAAATCTTATTGATGGCTTTACGCAAAGATGCTGTGGTGCTTGCGCCGGCGCCGACTTTTGTCATGTACCGCATCGTATGCGATTGGCTAGGGCTGCGTTATCGCAGTATCGACGTACTGCCGGATTTTTCACTGGATATGCCGGCGATGTTGGCGGCGATTGCACAGGAACAGCCGGCGCTGATTTTTCTGGCTCAGCCGAATAATCCCACCGGCAAAGCCTATCCCGAAGCGGATATACGCCGCATTGCGGAAGCGGCGCAAGGATTGGTCGTTATTGACGAAGCCTATTTGGCTTTTAGCGAAGGCAGTATGCAGGCGCTGTTGGCGGAATATGATAATCTGCTGATCTTGCGTACTTTATCCAAAACCGGTTTTGCAGGACTACGTTTCGGCTATTTGTTCGGTGCTAGAGAATGGACGGTGCAATTGGATAAAGTGCGCCCGCCTTATAATGTGAACGTGCTGACGCAGGCAAGCATCTTGTTTGTTTTGCAGCATTATGAGGAAATTGCCGCCCAAGCAGCGCTAATCAAGCAGGAACGCGCCGCTTTTTGTGCCGCTTTGGACGGCTTGAGACATTGCAGGTATTGGCCGTCGCAGGCGAATTTTGTCGTCTTGCGTACGCCGAATGCCGATGCTTGGTTTGCGCAATTGAAAGAGCGGGGGATTTTAGTTAAAAATCTGCACGGTGCGCATCCCTTGTTAGCTGATTGTCTGCGTTTAACGATCAGTCGGGCGCAGGATAATCGGCTCTTGTTCAAAGCCTTGGAGGAATTTGATGCACAGCAATGAATTATTGAGCGCGCTGGATGATTTTTTTCAAAGCGACAAAATCAAAGATTATGCGCCCAACGGTTTGCAAATCGAGGGTAAAAAAGAAATTCGCCGCATTCTGACGGCGGTCAGCGCCTCGCAAGCCGCGATTGAAGCGGCGATTGACTATCAGGCGGATGCTTTATTTGTCCATCACGGCTATTTTTGGAAAGGCGAAGCGCCGCAATTGACAGGGATTAAATATCAACGCATCAAAGCCTTGCTGGCGCATGATATCAATCTGATTGCCTACCATTTGCCGCTGGATCTGCATCCGCAAGTGGGCAACAATGCTTTGTTCGGACAAGCCTTGGGCGTGCAGAACATTCGCCAATCCGAGCAGGAAAAATTGCTATGGCATGGCGACATCGCCGACTCATCCGCCGAGGAATTGCAGGCGCGGATTAGTCGGGTGCTGCGGCGTCCTGCGCAAATGGTCGGCAGTATCGGTGCACCGATTCGGCGTATTGCTTGGTGCACGGGGGCGGCGCAAGATTATTTGGCATTGGCGGCACAAGAAGGCGCGCAGGCTTTTTTGAGCGGCGAATATGCCGAACGCACTTTCCATGAAGCCCATGAATGGCACATCGGCTATTTTTCATGCGGACATCATGCGACGGAGCGTTTCGGCGTTGAGGCAATGACGGAGCGTTTTCGTCTGGATTATGCTTTGGAAAGCCGTTTTTTTGATGAGGACAACCCTTTTTAGCAGGAGGAATAAGCTAAAATTTGTGTGGGCAAACAAATTCTTCTTAATGAATGTTTGCTAATTTTCAGATGGTCTTTATAATAGATTATTGGCAATATAGCCGTATTGATCATCGCAATCGATGCGCGGAGAATTATCATGAGTAATGTTTCATCTTTAGAGCCGGTTTATGATCCGACTCAGAGACCGGAAAATCCGGCTCGCCGCAAGATGCTGATTGCTGCCTCAACAGGTGCAACAGCCGTCGGCGCAGGATTTGTCGCGGTTCCTTTTTTAGCCAGTTGGCTGCCGAGCGAGCGAGCAAAAGCCGTCGGTGCGCCGGTGGTGGTGGATATCACAAAATTAGCCGACGGTGCTTTGCAAACCGTCTTATGGCAGGGCAAAGTGGTGTATATCCTGCGCCGTACCCCTGAAATGGTGCAATCCTTGGCTGAGGCGGCGCCCAGTTTGCGCGATCCTGATTCTGCAGAATCCGTACAGCCGGAATACGCCAAAAATACTTACCGCTCAATACGCGAAGACGTAATCGTCATGCTCGGCGTATGCACGCATTTGGGCTGCGCGCCGATGTTGCAAAGCAAAGAGCAGGGGCGTGCCGCGCGCGGCGACAATTCATGGGTAGGCGGTTTCTTCTGTCCTTGTCATGGTTCTTTATTCGACTATGCAGGGCGCGTATTCAAAGGGGTTCCGGCGCCAATCAATCTGCCTGTGCCGCCTTATCATTTCACAAGCGATAATGTCGTTGTCGTAGGCGAGGAGGCAAGCAATGGCTAAGGTAATTAACCCGCATAAAACCACGGGATTCTTAGGTTGGATTGACGATCGTTTTCCGCTTACCGTATTGTGGAAAAATGAAATGTCGGAATACTATGCCGCCAAAAACTTCAATGTATGGTATGTGTTCGGCGTTTTGTCGATTGTCGTTTTGGTCAATCAATTGCTTACAGGTATTTGGTTGGCGATGTTTTACAAGCCTAGCGCGGCAGAGGCTTTCGCTAGCGTCGAATACATTATGCGCGATGTGCCTTATGGCTGGCTGATTCGCTATATGCACTCGACAGGGGCTTCCGCCTTCTTCGTAGTGGTCTATCTGCATATGTTCCGCGGATTGATGTACGGTTCTTACCGCAAACCGCGCGAATTGGTTTGGCTGTTCGGCTGCCTGATTTTCCTATGCTTGATGGCGGAAGCCTTCATGGGTTATCTGCTGCCTTGGGGACAAATGTCTTATTGGGGTGCGAACGTCATTATCTCGCTTTTTAGCGCCATTCCTTTAGTCGGCGATGCGATTGTGACCTTTGTGCAAGGCGATTTCTATATCTCTGACGCCACATTGAACCGCTTCTTCTCTATGCACGTCATTTTGATTCCTTTGGTCTTAGTGATGCTGGTAGCGGCACATATTATTGCCTTGCATGAAGTCGGCTCGCTCAATCCGGACGGCATCGAAATCAAAGAACATAAAGCGCCTAACGGCATTCCTTTGGACGGCGTGCCTTTCTATCCGCATTTGGTCACGAAAGACTTGGTGGCATTAGGCGTATTCCTGTTTATTTTTGCAGGCGTGATTTTCTATATTCCCGAAATGGGCGGCTATTTCCTCGAGCATGCGAATTTCGAACCCGCGAATGCGCAAGTTACTCCCGAGCATATTGCGCCGGTATGGTATTTCGGTGCTTTCTACTCGATTTTGCGTGCCATGACTTGGGATTGGTTCGGCGTGCCGGCAAAACTGTGGGGCGTAATCGCGATGTTCGGCGCGGTGTTTATGATTTTCCTTCTGCCTTGGTTAGACCGTTCGCCGGTGAAATCCATTCGCTATAAAGGTCCGATTTTTAAAGCGGCGTTGGCGATTTTCACCTTTGCATTTATCGTGCTGACCTATTTGGGTACGCAATCGCCGACAAATGCGGTAAAACTATGGGCGCAATGGATGACTTTAGTCTATTTCGCATTTTTCTTGCTGATGCCAATTTACAGCAAGATGGACAAAACTAAACCAGTTCCACAAAGGGTGCGTTACTAATATGAATATCAAAAAAATATTACTCACGCTACTTGGCGTGACCATAATCGGACAGGCAATGGCGGCAGGTGGCGGCGGTTATCCGCATGAATCCTTTACTGCCAATATCAATGACCAGCAATCTTTGCAGCGCGGCGCGCGTTACTTTGTCAATTTTTGCGCCGGTTGTCATGGCTTGGAGTTTCAACGCTATAACCGCACGTTCAAAGATTTAGGCATCGATCCTAAAGTCGGCGAAGAAAATCTGATTTTCACAGGCGCCGGTGTCGTTGAACAAATGCACAGCGCGATGCAAAAAGAAGAGGGGGCGAAGTGGTTAGGCACGGCGCCGCCGGATTTATCGCTGACTGCCCGCGCTAAAACAGGACAGTATGTGTATAACTATCTGCTGGGCTTTTATGTGGACGACAGCCGCCCATTAGGCTTTAACAACTCGGTCTTCCCGGGGGCGAGCATGCCTAATCCGCTCTGGCAATTCCAAGGTCTGCAAACGCCGGTCTATGAAGAGCATGAAAGTTGCATTGACGGACAATGTTCGACTACGAAAGAAATCGCCGGTTTTGACTTGATTCAAACAGGTAGCATGAGTCCGGGAGAATATAAGCAGTTGTCTTACGATATTGCCAATTTCTTAACTTATGTCGCTGATCCTTCAGCGCTCAATCGTGCGGCAATGGGACCTTGGGTGCTATTGTTCATGGTCTTATTAACAATCGTGTTCTATTTCCTCAAGCGGGAATATTGGCGAGATATTAAATAATCAGGTACAGACATTTCATGAGTATTGTCAGTCAAAAACGCGGTGGGCTTGCTCTGGTGAGCAGCCCCAAACATATTTCAAGTCATCGCATCCGTTTAGTCAGTTATGCCAAAGATTTGGAAATTGATTACATTGAAGTGGATGCTGATAATTTGCCGGAAGACTTATTGGAAATTAATCCGAGCGGTCGTCTGCCGACTTTGTTTGATCGGAATTTGGTTCTGATTAATGATCGCGTGATTTCCGAATATTTGGACGAGCGTTTTCCGCATCCGGCGCTGATGCCGATTGAAGCGGAATTGCGGGCGAAAATCCGTTTGTTCGGTTTGGAAATCGAGGCGCAATGGTATGATTTGGTCAATCAGTTGGAGCATGAGAAACTCAGCCCTGCCAAGAAAAAAGCGTATCAAAAGACTTTGCGTGAGCAGATTGTTCAGTTCTCGCCGATGATAAAAAACAGCCATTATATTATCGGTCAGGAATTGTCTTTATTAGATTGCTGCATTTTGCCTGTCTTATGGCGTTTGCAGCATTTGGAAATCGATTTGCCGAAAAATGCCTTTACGCAATCCCTGTTTAAATATATGGATTTCCATTTCAAACAGGAATATTTCAAAAAGGCTTTGTCTAAATATGAGGCGGGATTGCGTCCCGAATATGCGCTATGACGCAAATGAGCGACCAAAAGCCTTATCTCTTGCGCGCCATTTATCAATGGCTGGTAGATAATGACTGCACGCCGCATTTAATCATTGCTTATCCGAATAAAGGTTGGGTGAGCGGAGTGCCGGAGCATCTGCTGCAAGATGAGCAGTTGGTGCTCAATATTTCCCCTAGCGCTTCGCCTGATTGCCAAATCGAGAACGATGCGGTGTATTTTAGTACGCGTTTTTCAGGGCAGCCGCATCGGGTTGCAGTAGCAATGCCGGCGATTGCCGCCTTATTGGCACGCGAGAATAATCAGGGCTCTTGGTTTGAATTGGCGCCCGATGTGGCGGAAGGTCCGAAGAATTCCCCGATAACAGAGGAAAAGAAAGCGACTGCCGATAAACCCAAAGCCAGTCATTTAAAAATTGTCAAATAAGCGGCCTTGCCGCTTTTTTTATTACTGTGGTGCTAAAGTAAGGGCGATATAGTCAAAGAAATCAAAAAGAGTTACAAATCCACAGGAAGTAAAAGAATAGTTTATCGATGCAATCTAAGCGCCAATCCTTGCGTTTACGTTTAAGCCAAGCCCACATTTTCTCGATTGGGTTCAGATCCGGACTGTAT
>NZ_JBXGGR010000089.1:0-12739 GCF_056855035.1 Suttonella sp. | reverse complement strand
GAGTTTGATACAATCGAAGAAGGTTTGAAGTGTTATTTTGGGGTTTGGTGAGTATAAATATCTAAACTACTAATTTATAGAGAAGTAAGTCGGATTCTTGAATCCGGAAAATTTATATTTTAAGTAATGTCGGATACAAGTCTCCGACCTAGCCAATTGAAAAATGATTAATTTTGCCATGAATTGACTATATTACGGACTTGGCGCGCCGCCTTGTACTAGTTTTCCACTTCTCCGTCTATATTCGGAAAAATGTAGTCAATAAAAGGATAATTGGCTGCCATGAGACCTTGCAAATAAGCATCAAAACTATCCGCCAACACCTTGATTTCTTCGTCATAGTAAAAATATGCGAATACTTGCCCGACACTCCCCTTCTCAGAGGGGGAAAAATCAATGAATAAATCCGCAGATTCGTATTGGCTAAAATCGGCGGCAAAGTATAAGCAATTTAATTCTTCTGCTTTATCAGTGACTTTATCATCAATATCGCGTCCCCAAGGCGGAACGAAGTCGCCGTTTATATATAATTTCAAATCATTCAGCATGCCGTTATTGAGCATTTCATCGCTGCTGTTTAAATAACAGGCATTATGAAAATATTCAAATTTATCATACGGATGCCACAAGGGATAGCCGAACAAATAGCCGTCGAGATGTTCGTCGTTTTTTGAGCCGTCGCAGAATCTCAGCAATTCAATTAAGGATGCCGGTATCAGCGGAAATGTATTCCGCAATTGCCGTATCCGACGCTCATCTGCGCCTTTGGCATGACGGATAAAATTCTGCCAATAATCTGCATAAGTACTGTTTATATAACGCTGCTCTATATGCGCCAAATAGCGTTGCACGATAGACATGGGCATTTCCTTAGAACAATAGCGAACCTAGCGCTGCCGCCATTGTTGCCGATGGCGGCAGTTTTTGGTTTAAACGTCCAGACAGTATCGGCTGCCGTTTGCAGCGGCGGCGATGTCTGCCGACCATTCGGGCAGATAGGCGATGCCTCTGCCTTGGCAGCATAGGGCGGCATGGCTGCTGCTGTTACCCTCGCGCAGGCAAACGGCTTTGACTTGCGCGGGCAGTTCCAGCACTTGTGAGACCAGCAGTTCTTCCAAGACCCAAATCGCATCTTCGCTGCTGTCCGCCGTATAGTGCGGACGGGCAATGCCCGACAAGGCGAATGCCATTTCCACGGCAATATCGACGATATCGGCGTCGCGCGCGCGCAGATAGGGGTCGCTGAGCGATTGGAAATCCGCCTGTGCGGCGGCGCAGCTGGATTGCCATGCCTGCGCCAGATGCGTGCCTTGCTCGAGTAGGTCTTGTGCCTGCATGACAAGGTCTTCCAGCAAAAAGGCGTGGGCGGCAAAGATTTCCGCCAGTTCGGTATTAAGGATTTGCTCGGCTTGGCTTTGTCGCGCCTGTAGAGCGGTTTTGCTGTGGGCGGCGGCTTGGGCAAGTTTGTCCTGCGCCGCTTTGCCTTCAAGGGCGGGAATTTCCGGCAGGGCAATGGCGGCTTTGCGCTCGATGATGCCGCAAATGCGGCGTTTATCTGCCGCGGGCGGCGGATTGGCGGGTGCGCTTGCGCTGCTCTCTATTTTGTCGCCGAAATGCTGTGCGGCAAGTTCGGCAAAGCAGGCGAGGGCGCCGGCGGCGTCTTTGCCGTCGGCGTGCAGGATGATGTCTTCACCGTGGCGCACTTGTAAGGCGGCGATTTCATTCAGGCTGCGGGCATCGGCAAAGCGTCCGTTTTTCTCCAAAATCAGTTTAGCATCAAAATCGCGCAGAGCGGCAACGATGCGTGCGGCAGGGCGGGCGTGCAAGCCCTGTGCCGGCTCGACGCGCACGCTGATACGCTGCGCCTGTTCGACGAGCGCGGTATTGTCGGCGGTGCTTTGTGTTGCTTCGGCGGCGGTGTATCCGAGTTCGCTTTCTTTGCTTTTGAGGGCGCCGGCGGCTTCGCGCAACACGCTGTCGCGGTCGGCACCGTTGGCGGCGGCAATGGCGGCGCTAATCGCGCCTTCGACTAAGGGCGCGGCGGCGATGCTCGTTTTGGCGGCAATTTCCGGTTCAAGCAAATCCAGCGCGGTTTGCGCGCTTAAGATGGCGCTGCCCAAGTCCACGAGAATGACGACGCCTTCGTCGCTCATCAGGCTTTCGACCGCAGTCATGATTTTGACGGCGTCCGTGCCGATGGGGTGCTCGGGGTCGTCCACGCCGGCGGCAAGCGCAAGCGGGCAATTCGGCGCCATTTCGCGGATTAAATCGCCCAAGCCTTCGGCGATTTTAGGGCTGTGCGAGACTAAGACAATGCCGATCATGCCTGCACCGCTTTGGCTAATGCCGCAATGATGATGGCAGTGGAAGCGGCGCCGGGGTCTTTGTGTCCGATGCTGCGTTCGTTGAGATAGCTGGCGCGTCCTTTTTTGGCGAGCAGGGGAATGGTGGCTTCGGCGGCGGCTTCGGCGCGTTGCTGCGCTTGTTTTAGGGCTTCTGTGAGGTCGCCCTCGGCAGGCAGTCCGCCTAAATAGTCGCTGACCGGCAGCCAGACGTCGCACATGGTTTTGTCGCCCGCTTCGGCACGTCCGCGGCTGATGATGCCTTGTGTGCCGGCTTGGAAGAGGGCGGCGAGATCGCCTAGGGCGAGGCTGTTTTTATCGCCGACGGCTTGCGCGGCTTTGATGAAGAAGGTGCCGTAGAGCGGACCGCTGGCGCCGCCGACGCTGGAGAGCAGGGTCATGCCTGTGGTTTTCAGGACGTCGGCAAGGCTGAGTTCGTCTGCGCTTGCCAGTTTTTCCGAAACTTTGCCGAAGCCGCGCGCCATGTTCAAGCCGTGATCCGCATCGCCGATTTCGCGGTCGAGATCGGTTAAGAAATCTTGGGCAGCGTGCAGGTCTTGGTCGCAATGGTTCAGCCAGTCGCGTAATACTTGAGCAGTAATCATGAGGTTCTCCATAGTGTGAAAAGTGAAAGTATAGATATTGTGCCGTTTAAAGCGCATATTCTCGGCATGATTTTTTACATCTTATTGTTTTTCATTGTTTATAAACGGCTAAAATGTTGCTGACAGACTTGAAAAACCTCTTGATAGGCCCGCGCGCCGTTCGTAATGACAGACACATACTCAATGCCTGCGCTGCCGAGCGCCAATTGTTTAATCTGATCGCGCTGCTCCGCATGATTGCCATAATGCCCTGAGCCGTGAATTTCAATTGCCATGACAGGATTAAATTGCGCATCCGTCAGCAGAAAATCCACGCGTTTGGACATAATATCTTTGTAAAGCCGATAGTCTTGGTGCCTGAGAATTTCGCCAAGCGATACCTGTGCAAAAACACGCAGTTTTCTCTCGGCTCCGGCATCTAAAATGGCTTTATAGGCTTGTTTTTCCGTTTCGTTTAATAAAGGCTGTTTCCGATAACCGCCGCCTTGTACGCGTTGTGCTTGCAAGGCATAGAAATCCTTCTTTCCTTTTAGGAATTTGGCAAGAAAACCCATACATAAAACAATAGCAATCAACAGCACCGCTATCGTTTTGATATTCATAAATGCGTCCATAGTACTTCTTCGGTGATAAAGAATGATTTCAAAGCATCAACTGGTACATGGCAAAATCGATTTGCAGGTTTTCCTCATCGGCTTGCAATTTTAATATTTCCCCCTGCGGCCGCCAGTCGCCCACAACAATGCGCTGCCGTCCCTTTTCAAGCGTATGCACATAGGGGCGGTGCGTATGTCCGTGAATCAAAATATCCGCCTGATAACGCTGCATCATTTCCTGCAAGGCGGCAGCGTTTACGTCCATAATCTCTGCGCTTTTTGCCGCGGTACGCTCACGGCTTTGGCGGCGCAAAAAGGCGGCAATCCGCCTCGCCAGTGCCCCCGGCACGCAAGCCGCAAAGCGGTAAAAATAACGATGACGCAGAATGCGGCGCATTTTCTGATAGGCGATGTCGTCCGTGCATAGCAAATCGCCGTGCATAAGCAAAAGTGTTTTTCCTGCGTATTCAAAACAATACACATCAGGCAATAAATTCATGCCCGAACGCGCGCAATATGCTGCCGCCAAAAGAAAATCACGGTTACCGCGTTGGAAAAAAACCGGACAGAGAAGACTCAAAGCGCGAATTTCCTCGGCAATGCGGCAAGCCAATTCATCTGCCAGCGCATCGCCCAGCCAAGCATCAAACAAATCGCCCAAAATAAACACCGCCTCGGGCTTTTCTGCCTTGAGGCGGTGCAGGCAGGCTTGAAAAGCCGCCGTGATGTCCGGTGTTTTTTCGCTCAAATGCACATCGGCAAGAAAAAACACCGCCATATTTACAGCACTTCTGCGCGTTCGATGATGATGTCCTCTGTCGGCACATCGCTGTGATAGCCCATGCGCCCTGTTTTCACGGTCGCAATCGCATCAACCACGTCCATGCCTGCCACAACTTTGCCGAACACCGCATAGCCCCAGCCTTGCAGAGATTTGCCGCTATGATTTAAAAAATCATTGTCTTTCAGATTGATAAAAAATTGCGCGCTGGCAGAATGCGGGTCTTGGGTACGCGCCATAGCAATCGTGCCGCGGTCGTTTTTCAGCCCGTTATCCGCCTCGTTTTCAATCGAAGGACGCGTAGCTTTCTCTTTCAATCCCGGCTCCATACCGCCGCCCTGAATCATAAAATTGGGAATCACGCGGTGGAAAATCACGCCGTTATAAAAACCTTCTTCTACATATTGTTGGAAGTTTTGCGCGGTTTTCGGCGCCTGCTCGAAATCAAGCTCGATATCGATAATGCCTTTGTTGGTATGAAAACGAATCATATGTGCTCCTTTAAAAAATTACGGTGTTTTGCTGCTGTCTGCGGCGCTTGCTTCTTCGACTTCCGCAGCGTCCAATTGTTCGATAATGCTGACCGATTCAATCACTATCGGCTTGGTCGGCACATCTTGTGCAAAAGGCCCTGCCGCCGCCGTGGCGGTATTGGCGATTTTATCCACGACTTCCATGCCTTCCACGACTTGTCCGAAGACGGTATAGCCGTAATTATCCGTACCGCCGGCATTCAAGAAATGATTATCCACTTGATTGATAAAGAATTGAGAAGTAGCGGAATGCGGATCTTGCGTACGCGCCATAGCAATCGTGCCGCGCAGGTTTTTCAAACCGTTCTGCGCTTCATTGGCAATCGGGCCGCGCGTGGGGCGTTTGGCATAATCGCTGTCGTAGCCGCCGCCTTGAATCATAAAACCTTTAATCACGCGATGAAAAATTGTGCCGGCATAATAGTCGTCTTTTACATATTGCAGAAAATTCGCCACCGTCTTCGGCGCTTCATTCTCATTTAATTCCAAAAGGATAGTCCCTTCTGTGGTGCGCATTTCCACCCAAGGCGCGGCATGTGCCGCCGCCGATAAAGCCAATGCCAATAAGCAAACCTTACGCATAATCGAACCTGTCTTTGTTAAAATGATCGCTTATACTATCAAAATCGCTTAAGAACAGGAATGAATATGCACGCTGCGCTGCGCTTATATAATAGTCTCACTCGAGAAAAAGAACTCTATCAACCGCTGGTTGCGGGCAAAACCGGCATGTATGTCTGCGGCATGACGGTGTATGACTACTGCCATATCGGACATGCGCGTGTGATGGTCGTCTTCGATACCCTCGCCCGCCATCTGCGTGCCAACGGTTACGATTTGCGCTATGTGCGCAATATCACCGATATTGACGACAAAATCATCGCGCGTGCGGCGGAAAACGGCGAAAGCATCAGGCAATTAACTGCCCGCTTTATTGCCGCCATGCATGAAGACGAAGCCGCGCTCGGTTGCCAACGTCCCGACCTTGAACCCAAAGCCACCGAGAGCATTGCCGCCATGCAGACATTAATCGCTATGCTGATTGAAAAAGGCTATGCCTATGCGGCGGATAACGGCGACGTGTATTACCGCGTCCGCCAATTTGCCGATTACGGCAAACTTGCCAACCGCAGCGTTGAAGATTTACGCGCCGGCGAACGCATCGCCATCAACGAAGCCAAAGAAGATCCGCTGGATTTCGTGCTGTGGAAAGCCGCCAAAGCCGGCGAACCCAGCTGGGACAGCCCTTGGGGAGCAGGCCGCCCCGGCTGGCATATCGAATGCAGCGCCATGAGCAGCCAAAGCCTCGGTGAACATTTCGACATTCACGGTGGCGGTATGGATTTGAAATTCCCGCACCACGAATGCGAAATCGCACAAAGCGAAGGCGCTTGCGGACACCGCCACGTCAACTATTGGATTCACAACGGCTTTGTGCAAATCGACAATGAAAAAATGAGCAAATCGCTGGGCAATTTCTTTACCGTGCGCGATGTATTAAAGCAGTACAAAGGCGAAGTCATCCGCTTTTTCATGCTGCAAACCCACTACCGCGCACCGCTCAACTATTCCGATGCCGGCTTGAACGAAGCCAAAAAAGCCCTGACGCGTCTATATTCCGCCTTAGAGGGAAAAACTTGCGAAGCGGAAATCGACGCGGAAAGCCTGAACGCCTTCTGCACCGCGATGGACGACGACCTCAACACCGCCAAAGCCCTTTCCGTCCTCTTTGAACTGGCGCGCCGCATCAACAGCGGCGAAAATACGCTTGCCGCCACCTTAAAACACTTAGGCGCAAGACTGGGCATTTTGCAAGAAGACGCCGTCGCCTTTTTAAAAGGCGAAGCCGGCAGCTGCACATTGGATGCCGCCGCCATCGAAGGATTGATTGCCGAGCGTGCCGCCGCCAAAGCCGCCAAAAACTATGCCCGTGCGGACGAAATCCGCCAGCAGCTTGCCGAACAGGGCGTGATACTCAAAGACAGCCCGACAGGCTGCGAATGGTCTTATCAATAAGAGAAGCCACTGATACAGCGGCTTTTTTCTTGTCAGGGAAAATCATTTAAAAATAAATTCCAAGATAAGTTTTACTTGCTTTAGATAATGCGAGCAAATATCATTAGCCCTCTTTTTTAGACCAATGAGAGGTTACTATGTTGCGTAAAAGCCTTGCCGCCGTCATCTTAGCGGCAGCCATTCCGAGCTTTGCCCTGCCTGTGCATACCGCGCGCGGTAACGTTGAAATTAGCGAAATGCCGAAAGTCATTGCCGCCTACGATCCCGGCGTTATCGACACCTTGACCGCCTTGGGTGTGAAAATCGATGCCATGCCCGATATGAAAGAAGACACCCTCAAAGGCGCCAAAACCGTCGGCACATTATTCGAGCCAGATTTGGAAGCGCTGGCGGCAGTCAAGCCGGATTTGATTTTTGTCGGCGTGCGCAGCGCTAAGAAATTTGACGACGTCAGCCGTGTCGCCCCAACCGTGGATTTAACCTTAGATAATAAAAACGCTTACGAACAAGCGATTGCACGGATGCAGAATTTGGGCGAATTGTTCGGCAAACAGGAAGAAGCCCAAGCCCTGACGGAAAAACTCCATGCCCTGCGTGATGAAACCAAAGCATTGGCGGAAGGTCAGGGCAAAGTCTTAGCGGTATTGGTCAACGGCCCGAAACTGTCCATTTACGGCAAAGATTCGCGCATCGGCTGGATTGAGCCGACTTTAGGCTTGGAGCTTTTAGATAAAGTCAAAACCACCGAAGGACACGGCAATCCGATTTCCTTTGAATACATCGCCGAAACCAATCCCAATTGGATTTTCGTGATTGACCGCGCGGCGGCAATCGGCGCGCAAGATCCTGAACCGGCGCAGAAAGTTTTAGACACGCCTTTAGTTAAGAATACCAATGCTGGCAAAAACGACCGCATCGTCTATTTAAATCCGCGCAATATCTATATTTCCGTCGGCGGCATCAGCGCATTAGAACAAAGCCTGACCGAAATTCGCGATGCCCTGAAAGCCAAAGGCGGCAAATAAGGCATTGCCCATCGATGCGTAAACTGATCACCGCACCGCGAGCCGCCATCGCTTCAGCGATTGTTGCTTTGGCGGTGCTGGTTTATCTGTCTGTGCACACAGGCGTAGTTCAAAACAGCCGCTTCGGCGACGAAGTCTTTTTCATCAGCCGCCTGCCGCGCACCCTTGCCGTGTTATTGAGCGGCGCGGGCTTGGCGGTGGGCGGTTTATTGATGCAAATGATTGTGCACAACCGCTTTGTCGAGCCCAACACCACCGGCACGAGCGAAGGCGCGGCAATCGGACTATTGATTAGCATGATTTTCTTTAATCAATGGCCTTTATTCGCGCGCATGGGCTTTGCCAGCCTCTGCGCCATGCTCAGCATGTTTGCCTTTATCCGCCTTGCCCGCGCCCTGCCTTTTAAAGACCCGCTGCTCCTGCCGCTGGTCGGTATGATTTACGCCGGCATTCTCGAAGCCAGCATGACTTTTTTTGCTTATCAATACGAACTCTTGCAAGTCCTGCAAGTCTGGACGAACGGCGATTTTTCCGCCGTCTTAAACGGACGCTATGAATGGCTGTGGGGCTGCGCCCTGCTCATTGCATTGCTCTATTTGCTTGCCGATCGGCTCAGCATCATCGGCATGGGCGAAAAAGCCAGCCATTCCCTCGGTTTGAATTACCGCCAATTAGTACTCATCGGCATCTTACTGGTTGCCATGATGACCGCTTTCATCGTCTCTACCGTCGGCATGATTGCCTTTTTAGGCTTGCTGGTGCCCAATATCGTGCGGCGTTTTTGCGGCGATCACCTGCGTCAAGCCCTGCCTTGGGTGGCATGGACGGGCGCGGCTTTATTATTGCTATGCGACTTGCTGGCGCGCACCGTCAATGCGCCCTATGAAATCCCCGTCAGCCTGATTTACGGCACCCTCGGCTCGGGCTTATTCCTGTTCCTACTCTTAAAGAGAGGCGCATAATGCCGGCATTACACCGTCGCCTATGGATTTGCGCTGCGACAGCCCTGCTGCTCGCCCTGCTGTTTTGGCTTTATCCTAAAAATCTCAGCCTCTTTGCCCTGCAAATCCGCGCGGAAAAACTCGCCGTAATTGCCCTGCTCTCGATTTGCGGCGGCGTATCCACCTTAGTTTTCCAAACCCTCAGCGGCAACCGCCTGCTCACGCCGCAACTCATGGGCATCGACGGCATTTACCGCCTCCTGCAAGCCTCGCTAATCCTGCTGGTCGGCGCACCGCTGTACACACAACTCTCGCCCTATGCCAAATTCGGACTCAGCGCTATCATCTCCATGCTCGTTTCCAGCTTTTTCTTCCTTTATCTGCTGGACAGATTGCGCGGCGACCTGTTCCGCCTCCTGCTCATCGGCGTGATTTTTTCCGGCTTCTGCCGCGCCATGAGCGGCTTTATCGGGCGCATGCTCGACCCGCTTGCCTACGCCGTCTATCAAAGCGCCAGTTTCGCCCAACTCAGCCAAGCCCGCGTCGAACTCATCGGCATTGCCGCCCTGCCTTGTTTGCTCAGCTGCGTCTTTCTCTGGAAAATGCGCCATGAATTGGACGTGCTGGCATTAGGTCGCGACAGCGCCATCAATCTCGGTTTGCCCTATTTGCGCTGCGTCATGTTCGCCATGCTGGCGCTCTCGCTCCTCGTTGCCATTGCCACCGCGCTCGTCGGCCCGATGCTCTTTTTCGGACTGCTTGCCAGCGCCCTAACTTACCGCCTCTTCCCCTGCGTGCAACACGGCATACTCATTCCTGCCGCCGCCCTCATCTCCTTCTGCATCTTACTCGGCGGACAACTGATTTTCGAACGTCTGCTCAATATGGCAGGCACACTCAGCATCGCCGTGGAATTTATCGGCGGACTGCTCTTCTTAGTCCTGATTCTGCGCAAGGCGAAACAAACATGATTGAAATCCGCAACGTCGATTACCACATCGACAAAAAACCCATTTTGCAGCCCATTTCCCTCGACCTGCCCGAGCGGCAACTCATCGCCCTCATCGGACCGAACGGCGCCGGCAAAAGCACCCTGCTCTCGCTTATTGCCCGCCTCAATACGCTGCAAAACGGCGACATCATCATCGACGGCAAAAACATCCGCCACACCGACACGCGCGAACTCGCCAAACACATCGCCATCTTCCAGCAACACACGCAAGTCATGAGCCGCCTGCGCGTACGCGAACTCCTCATCATGGCGCGCTTTCCCTACCATCGCGGCTGGCCCAAAGCCCAAGACCGCAACATCTGCGCGCGCATCCTGCAAGAATTCAGCCTTGAAAACATCGCCGACCGCTTTTTAGACACCCTCTCGGGCGGACAACGCCAACGCACCCTAGCCGCCATGGTCTTCGCCCAAGACACCCCCACCATCTTACTGGACGAACCGCTGAACAACCTCGATATGCGCCATGCCAGAGAACTCATGCTCATCCTGCGCCGCGCCGTTGACGAACAAGGCAAACGCGTCGTACTCGTCCTGCATGATGTGAACTACGCCGCCCGCTACGCCGATTACGTCGTCGCCATGGCGGAAGGACAAATCCGCCACCACGGCAGCACCGCCGAAGTCCTGACCGCAGAGCGGCTCTCGGCGCTCTACCAAATCCCCGTTGACACGCTTGAACACCAAGCGCAACGTCTTTGTCTTTACTACTGATAGGAAAACTTATGAACTTTCACAATGTAAACTACTTCGACTTCCTAAAAACCCATATCGACCACATCATCTTCGCCATTCTCGGCCTAATGAGCTTCATCATGCTGTGGAAAACCTTAGAACGCGCCATTTTCTACTGGCGCATGAACCTCGAAGACTATGCCGACGAACACCAACTCGACATCGCCCTTGAAAAAGGACTGACCCCCATCTACACCGTCGGTTCCAACGCCCCCTACGTCGGACTCCTCGGCACCGTCGTCGGCATCCTGCTCACTTTCTACGAAATCGGACAACAAGGCGGACAAATCGACATCGCCCAAATCATGGTCGGACTCGCCCTCGCCCTCAAAGCCACCGCACTCGGCATCTTAGTCGCCATCCCCGCCATCGTCTTTTACAACATCCTCACGCGCAAAGCCCAAGTCCGCCGCCTGCAATGGCTCTCCCTGCAGGCGCAGCAATCCTGATTGCCTAGGGAAAGACCATGAAAAAATTCGACCAAATCAACGTCATCCCCTTTATCGACATCATGCTGGTGCTGCTCGCCATCGTCCTGCTCACCGCCAGCTTCAGCAAAAACGGCAAAATCGACGTCAGCCTGCCGGCGGCGGCCAATGCTGAAGAAGTCGCCACCGAAAGCCTGCCGCATATCATCAGCGTTAGCGAAAATGGTCAATTTTATTTAGACGACAGCGAAAGCGATCTTGAAAACATTGAAAAAAGCATGGCGGACTGGCCAAAAGACCAGCCTATCCTGCTAAAAATCGACCGCAATGCATCATTTGATTTCTTTGTGCAGCTCAGCAGCCGGCTAAAAGAATACGACCTCAAAAATATTAGCGTACTGACCGAAAATCACTAATTATGCGTAACTTTCTAACTTTTTCTTTTGCTTTAACCTTACATTTTGGAGTTTTTTATTATTTTTTTATCAATACAAAACCCATTGTTGTCATTATCCCCTCGCCGCCCAGCCTCATAGATTGGGATCAAGTCGCGCAAATCCAATTTACCTCCGTCGATCCAGTCGCCGCCGCCCGCGAAAAAGCAGCAGCCGAAGCCGCCGCTGCGGTAGCGGCACAAGCTGCCGCCGAACAAGCCGCACGCGAACAGGCGGCAAGAGAAAAAGCCGCCGCAGAAGCCGCAGCGCAAGCCGCAAGGGAAAAAGCGGCGGCGGAAGAAGCTGCGCGCCAAAAAGCCGCTGCCGAAAAACAACGCCAAGAACAAATTGCGCGCGAAAAACGCATTGCCGAACAAAAAGAAAAAGAACGCCGCCAACGCCAAGCCGAAGCCAGAAAACGCGAACGCGCCGAACAAGCGGCTAAAGAGCAAGCCGCTGCAGAACGCCGCCGCATTGAAGCCGCACAACGCGCCGCAGCGCAAGCGGCTACCGAAGCCGCCTCACGCGCTCAAGCAGAAGCCAATGCAAGAGCCGCGGCTGCCGCAGCAGCCAAAGCCGCACAAGCAGGTAACGGCGACGGTGGCGGTAATCATGACGGCAAAAGCAGCGGCGGCGGACAAAGCATGGGCTCATGGCAAGGCGGACTGCAAGCCGCCATCGAACGCAAAAAACGCTATCCGCGCAACGCCCAAAGAGCCGGCAAAACCGGCACCGCCCGCGTCGCCTTTACCGTGCAAGCCAGCGGCGCCATCAACAACGTACGCATCAGCAGCAGCTCGGGCAACAGCGACCTTGACCAAGCCGCCGTACAAGCCGTGCAAGCCGTCGGCAGCTACAAAGCCCCGCCGAGCGGACAAGCCGTTGCCATCACCGTACCGATTAACTTCCATCTGCGCTAAAAAACGACCGCCAAACGGCGGTCGCACATCATTTACAGCCACAGAAGCGGAACAATCACACAAAAGACTTCCTGCGAAACCAAAATATTGTTAAACTCATACGATGAATTACGAAAATAGCAAAAGTCTTACAGATGTCAAATTTAAACGATTGGTAGGTGTGCAAAGAGAAACATTTGCAAAAATGTTACAAATTCTCCATTAGGCTTACGCTCAAACACATCAACGTGGTAGTCGTATCCCCAAATTGTCATTGGAAGACTTACTCATGGCAACTTTGCAATATTTACGAGAATACCGCACATATGAACAAATTGCTGCCGATTTTGGTATACATGAAAGCAATCTTATCCGCCGCAGCAAATGGGTGGAAG
>NZ_JBXGGR010000055.1:0-11149 GCF_056855035.1 Suttonella sp. | reverse complement strand
GTGATGTGTTTGAATTTGTTGAAAGCAGCCAATAAGTTAAGGCTAATAGCACCTATTGCTGCCTGAAAAGGCGGTAAGCAGCTTGAAATGGGCTGTTTAATCAGGATGAATGGGTAAAATTTGGGCACATAATGCCATTTTTGTTGAAAACCCCAAAGCAACTTAGATGCTTTGGGGTTTTGCAAAGGTTTCAATCTGTAAGTTATCCCTTCCAAAAATAGCGCAGGATATGGAAATAAATCGGCGCGGCAAAGCAGATGGAATCGACACGGTCGAGCATGCCGCCGTGTCCTTGCAGAAGATTGCCCCAATCTTTGATGCCGTGGTCGCGTTTGATGGCGGACATCACCAAGCCGCCCAGAAAACCCATGATGCAGACGGCGCAGCCGATAATCGCGGCCTGCCAAAGGCTGAAGGGTGTCAGCGGCGAGAGTAGCATGGCAAGAATGACTGCGGAGCCGATACCGCCGACGGTGCCAGAAATGGTTTTGGAGGGCGAAAGGGCGGGCATGATTTTTGCGCCGCCAATCAGTTTGCCCCAAATGTATTGCAAGACGTCGCTGGCTTGGACAATCGTAATCAGGAAAATCAATAAGATGATGTTGCTATTGGGATTGATGCCTTCCAATTGCAGAAAGAGCAGGGCGGGGACGTGTGAAATGCAGAAGATACAGACGATTGCCGCCCATTGGGTTTTGGCGGTGCGTTCGAGGAAAAGCGAGGTTTCGCCGCTGAGACTGGCGACAATCGGCAGGAATAGAAAGCCATAGACCGGAATGAAGATGGAAAACATGCCGTACCATTCTGAAAACACGAAATAATATTGAATGGGCAGCAGGAGATAAAAGCAGCACAGCATGCTGTAATAGTCGGCGCGTCGGCGATAGACGAGGGTCATGAATTCGCGCAAGGCGGCGAATGAGATGAGATAAAACAACACAATCGTGCCGAATTTGCCGAAAAAGAAGGCGAGCAGCAGCACGATGCTCATCAGCCACCAAGCGTAAATCCGCGCATTGAGATTGACGATGGTGGCGGTATTGCCTTTTCGGTTTTTAAGTCTGATGCCGATAAAGCTGGCGCAGAGCAAAATCAAAAATAAGCCGATAAAGATGTGCGAGACTTGCGGCAGGAGGGAGTCGGTGGCGAGCATCATGCGTTTTCCTTATGTTGAGGGGCGAAGGCAAGCAGTGCGGCGTGGCAGCGCGCGATGAATTCTTCTTTGCCTTCATAAGGGCGGATGGTCAGCGGTTCGCCGATATGCACTTGGCAGAGCAAAGGCACAGGCAGGACTTTGCCTTTGGGCAGGACGTGGTTGATGTTTTCTATCCACATAGGGACGAAATTGGTCTGCGGCACTTGGTTTGCCAGATGGTAAATGCCGGATTTGAAGGGCTGTAGGGTGCAGTTTTCATCGGTATTGCGCGTGCCTTCGGGGAAGATGATGATGGATTGGCGGCGCATCAGGGCGGCTTGCATTTTTTCGGTGCTGGCTTGGGGATTATTGCCGTCGCGTGCGACCAAAAGACCGTTGAATACATAGGTAATCACAAAACGTTTAATCGGATTGCTCAGCCAGTAATCCGCACCGGCGACAGGGCGGACGTGTTTGCGCCAACGGCGCGGCAGCGAGACCCAAATCAGGAGGAAATCGCCGTGGCTGGCATGATTGGCGTAATACACGGTGGCATGGGTCGGCATGGAGGGAATTTCCCTTTCGCTTTTCGGGCGCACACCGGTGAGAAAGAAGATGAACAGGCACAATATTTGGTCGGTCAGCCAAGCAAGGCGGCG
This sequence comes from Suttonella sp., assembly GCF_056855035.1. Classification (NCBI taxonomy): domain Bacteria; kingdom Pseudomonadati; phylum Pseudomonadota; class Gammaproteobacteria; order Cardiobacteriales; family Cardiobacteriaceae; genus Suttonella; species Suttonella sp. The sequence continues at coordinate 9,355 of NZ_JBXGGR010000055.1, read as the reverse complement.
TTTGATGAAATTCATGGGGCGGCTCTCCGTGTTAAGGCAAGGGCGATGTCGCGGACGCGCAGCAGGCAAGTCAAAGCGCTGCCTAAGGCAATCAGCCAAGCGGCGATTTGCAGGGGCAGAAGGGCTTTATCCCAGATAGCAAAGAGGGCGGCGCACAGGCAGGCAAGAGTAAATACCGCCATGCGCTGCTGTTTGGCAAAAGGGCCGCGGAAACTTTGCGCCAAGCCGAGACTGCCGCCGAATACGCGGATATAGGCAGTGCTGACGGCAAATAATGCGGCGAGATAACCCAGCCAAGGCAATTGCGCGGCATAGCCTAAGGCGATGTAGAACAGGCTGTCGGAGACGCGGTCGGGCAATTCGTTGAACATTTCGCCTACCGGCGTTTTCCAGCCGCCTTCAACGGCAACCATGCCGTCAAACAAATTGCATAATAAGCGCATTTGCGCCATCAAAGCGGCACAGATAAAAGTCAAGGGATTGGGAAAAAATGCCAGTAAGGCGGCGCCGATGGCGGCAAAGACCATGCTGAGCAGGGAAATTTGATTGGGGCTGATGCGGCGATGACGCGCCAAAGCGGCGGCGATTCTTTGCGCGAGCGGGTGATCACGCGAGCTAAGCGGACGACGGTTTTCGGTCATTCTAAGGTCTTTATGGTTGATAAAGGGCGTGCATTATAATGATGAAATACGCACTTGTCTGTTTATTGAGGATTTGAATCGCACTTACGGTAAGCTTAGATCTTCGGGCCAGACGATAAACCAACCGAAACGTCCTTTTCTGAGAATCGCACCGGCTTCTTTACCTTTTTCTGTCAAATGAAAGTGTTTACCTTCCTGTGTCTGCAAGCCCATATCGCAAAGCATTTGATTACATTCTGCAGTGCCGATTTGCCATTTATCTGCCAGTTTTGCAGCGCTTAGTCCCTGATACGGCGATTTGTTTTCCTCTGTTGCGGCAGGTTCGCCTACGGGGCGGTCTTTATCGACGACATCTAGTGAGATTTTGACTTCATCGCTGATGCGAATAATGCGTTGAGCTTCGGCATAGGCATCTTGATATACGCTATGGTCTTCTTCGCGGCTGATATATACGCCCATTTCATTATTATTGATTTGGCTGTATTCATATAAATTCAGACTGGTGATAATGCAGGCATCTTCATTGATATAGCATTTGGCATGTAGATTAGGGCAGTAACTGGTGCGAACGTAATTGAGTTTTTTCAACCAATTGGCTTCGGCGGGTTGTAGTTCGCTTTTGCCATAGACGATGCGCACGTCGATTTTTAAGCGGTCTTTGTCTTCTAAAAATTCTTTGATGCGTTCATTAAGTTTGAGATAAGGACTGATGAGAAACAAGCGTTCGCGCGCATTTTTTATCAATTCTTCCAAATAATAAGATGTGCCGCTGGTGTTTAAAAATTTTGCCATAGTTACCTCTCTTTAGCGAAGTTGTTTATTGTATAAGAAGCTTATCAAAAGGGAAAAAATAAAGGTACGATGATGACGGTCGTGATTAGGAGTAAGAATTGCAAAGGCAGCCCTACGCGTCCGAAGTCGCTGAAGCGGTAACGCCCGGGAGCAACAATCAGCGAGGTGACGGGACTGGCAATCGGGGTGGCGAAGGCGGTGGAAGCGGCGATTGCCATGCTGAGCATAATCGGCTCAGGGGCAATGCCCAATTGCTGCGCCATTTGGATGCCGATGGGCGCGACCAATACGGCGGTGGCGGTGTTGGAGATGAAGAGGCTGAGGATGTTGGTCAGCACAAAGATGAGTATCATCAAAGTTATGCCGCTCATTTCTCCGAAGAAATCCAGCATGCCGTTGACCACAAAATCCATGCCGCCGGTTTTTTGCATGGCAAGGGCGAGCGGCAGCATGCCGGCAATCAGCACCAGACTGGTTTCATTGAGGGATTGATAGGCTTCTTTGACGCTGACGCAGCCCGCCATAATCATCAGCATGGCGGCGAGCAGGGCGGCAATCACATTGGGCAGCCAATTAAATGCCATGGCGGCAATCATGGCAAGCAGAATGATCACGGCAAGCGGGGCGTTTTTCTCATGTGGAGCGACGTCGTCCATTTCCGCAGGGGTTTGCAGGATAATCAAATCGCGGCTGCTGCTCATGGCTTGGATATGCGACCATGCGCCAGCAAAGAGGAGTTGGTCGCCGGCTTCGAGTCGCGTTTCATTATATTGGGTGGCGAGGACTTTGCCCATGCGGCGCAGGGCGATGTTGTTTAATCCGTAGCGGCGGCGGAAGGCGGCTTCTGCCGGAGTCATGCCGATGAAGGCCGAATCGGGCGGCAGCAGTAGTTCCATATAGCCGAAGCCGTGCTGAATGCGCTGCATTTCTGAGGGCATATAGTCTTGGGCGCGCAGATGCTGTTCTTGGCACAGGCGTGCGATGTCGGCTTCTTGTCCGTAAAGCCACAACACGTCGTTGGCTTCAATAAGGGTGTTGAGCATTGCCGGCACGAATTCGCTGGCAAGGCGTCCTTTGCGCGCAATGGCAAAAAGGGTAACGTTGTAGCCGCTGCGCAGGCTGAGTTCGGTAATCGTGCGCCCGATGACGGGACTGTCGTTGGCAATGTAGAGTTTGTGCAATTGTCCGTCTAATTCATAGCGGGCGGTAAAATCGGCTAGGCTTCTGTGTGTGCCGCTGTCGCCGTCCAGCGGATGTTTGGGCAATAAAAGCCGCCCAAGCGTAAAGACATACACTAAAGATACCGCCACTAAGATAAAGCCGATGGCGGTGAAATCGAAAAAGCCGAAACCGGCGCGTCCCGCCTTGCTGAGTTCTTCGCTGACGATGATATTCGGCGGCGTGCCGATGAGTGTGGTTGTGCCTGCTACAAGGGTAATCAATGCCACCGGCATCAGCAGGCGGGCGGGGTGCAGCTGGGCTTTGCGCGCCATATTGAGAATAATCGGAATTAAAATGGCGACCGTGCCAGTAGAAGAAATGCTGGTCGAGAGCAGGGAAACCACTGGCAGCAGCACCAATAAGAGCCGCACTTCGCTTTTGCCGCCCAGCTTCACAATCACATTGCCGATGGTGCTTGCCACGCCCGTGCGGAAAATTCCTTCGCCGACCACAAATAAGGCGGCAATCATGATGACGATGTTATCGCCGAAACCTTTGACGGCTTCCTGCGGCGTGAGAATGCCGGAAACCCCAAGCGCGACCACCACGCCCAATGCCACCATATCCATGCGGAAACGATCGCTTAAAAAAATAATAATGGTTGATACGAATAAGGCAAAAACAAATAACATCTCAGCGTTCATGGGGGCGCTCCTTGCCGATTATTTATTAAAATTTTAGCATTTTATTTTCTATGCGTGCAGACAAATGCCGATGCGGCAAATCAGGGATTGCCTGAAGAATAGAAAAACATATGGGCGTAATTTTGACAAACAATAAAAATACGTTTTCAAAATGATTTTTGCTTTATCAATCTGTATATTAATGAATTTTCATCAGATTGCACAGATTCAATTTGCAGAGCCGCGCAAAAAAAGATAAAATAAAAACCATCAAATTTTTAGTTTATTTGTTAAAAACAGAGGGTATGTTATGAAAGATATTCCAGAATCTCCGATCGCATGGCAGGGTTTTGTTGCCGGTAATTGGCAAAATGAAATTGATGTGCGTGATTTTATTCAGAAAAACTACACGCCTTATGAGGGCAATGCCGATTTCTTAGCCGGTCCGACAGAAGCCACCAATACCTTATGGGCGGAAGTGGCGGAAATGATTAAGGTCGAAAACCGTACCCATGCGCCTTATGATATTGATACCGATACGGTTTCTACCATCACTTCGCATGAAGCCGGCTATGTTCAAAAAGATTTGGAAACCATTGTCGGCTTGCAAACAGATGCGCCTTTGAAGCGTTCAATTATGCCTTTCGGCGGTTTGCGCATGGTGGAAAATAGCTGCGAGGTTTACGGCCGCAAGCTCAATCCGATTGTCAGCGAGATTTTCACCAAATACCGCAAATCGCATAATGAAGGTGTGTTTGATGTGTATACGCCGGATATTCTGCGCTGCCGCAAAGCGGGCATTTTAACCGGTCTGCCGGATGCTTACGGTCGCGGACGCATTATCGGCGACTACCGCCGCGTCGCGCTCTACGGTATTGACCGCCTGATGCAGGATAAAGTGGCACAATTCAATTCGTTGCAAGAGGATTTGGAAGCCGGTAATGATTTGAATGAAGTGATTCGTCTGCGCGAAGAAATCAAAGACCAATATACCGCTTTGGGTCAGATGAAAGAAATGGCGGCAAAATACGGCTTTGATATTTCCCGCCCTGCGGAAACCGCGCAAGAAGCGGTTCAATGGACGTATTTCGCCTATTTGGCGGCGATTAAATCGCAAAACGGCGCCGCGATGTCTTTTGGTCGCGTATCGACCTTCTTGGATATTTATATTGAGCGCGATTTGAAAGCCGGCAAAATCACGGAATCGCAAGCGCAGGAATTGATTGACCATTTGGTGATGAAACTGCGTATGGTGCGTTTCTTGCGCACGCCGGAATACGATCAGTTATTCTCAGGCGACCCGATGTGGGCGACCGAATCTATCGCCGGTATGGGCTTGGACGGTCGTACTTTAGTAACCAAGAGCAGCTTCCGCTTCTTGCAAACCTTGTACAACATGGGCACTTCTCCGGAGCCGAACATGACGATTCTGTGGTCGGAAGCTCTGCCTGAAAACTTCAAACATTTCTGCGCGAAAGTCTCGATCGACACTTCTTCCGTGCAGTATGAAAACGATGATTTGATGCGTCCGGACTTTGAATACGACGACTATGCCATCGCTTGCTGCGTCAGCCCGATGCGCGTAGGCAAACAAATGCAATTCTTCGGTGCGCGCGCCAATTTAGCCAAAACCCTGTTGTACACAATCAACGGCGGTATGGATGAAAAACTGAAAACCCAAATCGGTCCGAAAACCGAGCCTATTTTGGACGAAGTCTTGAATTATGACGTGGTCATGGAAAAAATGGATCACTTCATGGATTGGCTGGCAGAGCAATATATGACCGCGCTGAATATCATTCACTATATGCATGATAAATACAGCTACGAAGCGGCATTGATGGCATTGCACGACCGCGATGTGATTCGTACCATGGCTTGCGGTATTGCCGGCCTGTCTGTGGCGGCGGATTCATTATCAGCGATTAAATACGCCAAAGTAACCCCGATTCGTGATGAAAACAATATCGCTATCGACTTCAAAATCGAAGGCGATTATCCGCAATTCGGCAATAACGATGACCGCGTGGACGAAATTGCCTGCGATTTGGTTGAGCGTTTCATGGCGAAACTGAGCAAACTCAAAACCTATCGCAATGCCATTCCGACCCAATCCGTTTTAACCATTACTTCTAACGTGGTTTACGGTAAGAAAACCGGTACTACCCCTGACGGTCGTCAAGCAGGATTGCCTTTCGGACCGGGCGCGAACCCGATGCATGGTCGTGATGTGAAAGGTGCGGTAGCTTCCTTAACCTCGGTAGCGAAATTACCATTCGCCTATGCGAAAGACGGTATTTCTTACACCTTCTCTATCGTGCCCAGTGCCTTAGGGAAAGACGAGCAAACTCGTAGCCGCAATTTGGCAGGCTTGATGGACGGCTACTTCCACCATGAAGCGGCAAATGACAGCTTCGCCGGTATCGAAGGCGGACAACATTTGAACGTCAACGTGCTGAACCGCGAAATGCTGGAAGAAGCGATGGAAGACCCTGATAAATATCCGCAATTGACCATCCGCGTTTCAGGATATGCGGTGCGTTTCAATTCATTGACCCGTGAGCAGCAACAAGACGTGATTACCCGAACGTTCACAAAAAGTTTATAATCATCGCTGATCACACTAAGCAAGAAGCTGGGGATAACCTCAGCTTCTTTTTTTCAAAAGCGAGGACATCGTGCAAACAGAAGGCATTTTGCATTCCATAGAAACCTGCGGAGCAGTCGACGGGCCGGGCTTGCGTTACATCGCCTTTTTCCAAGGCTGTCTGATGCGCTGCCTTTATTGCCATAACCGCGACAGCTGGCCTTTGCAAAGCGACACCAGTCAAATCGTTACGGTTGCGGAATTGATGAAAGAAGTCATGAGTTATCGCTTCTACCTCAAAGCCAGTGGCGGCGGGGTAACCGCCTCCGGCGGCGAACCGCTCTTGCAATATGAATTTATCGGACAATGGTTTGCCCAATGCCGCGCCGCAGGGCTGAATACCTGCCTCGATACCAACGGCTATGCGCGTTTCTATGATGAAAAACTGGACTATTTGCTCGATCATACCGACCTCGTCATGCTCGATTTAAAGCAAATCGATCCGCAGCGGCACAAAACCTTGGTCGGCGTGCATGTGGATAAAACCCTGAAATTCGCGCAATACCTAGCCGAGCGCAAGCAAAGCGTGCGTGTGCGTTTGGTCGTTGTGCCGGGCTATACCGATGACGATGCCACTGCCCATCTCTTAGGCGAATTCATCGCCCCGATGGAAAACGTGCTGGAAGTCGAGCTGTTGCCCTATCATGAACTGGGCGCGCATAAATGGGCATTATTCGGCGATACCTACAAATTACAAGGCGTATTGCCACCGCCCGCAGAAACCTTGCAACGCATTCAAGGCATACTGGCTCAATACGGCAAAAAGGCATTTTTCTAATTGCAATCGCCTCGCAAATGCGGGGCGATTTTTTTATCCACGATCTTGCACAATCCCTGTGTGCATAAAGCGGAACAGCCTGTGGGAAAGCAGCTTAAAGCACTCAAAGGGCAACAATAAATCCGCGGTGCTCAAAAAATACGCAGCAAAATCCCTACTGTTTTTGCAAGAGATTTTTTCTAGTACCGCAAGGCAGAGGCGGGCAAAACATGTTTTGCCCCTCAAATGCACAACTCCTGTGTCTGAGAAAGGGAAAAAGCTGTGCATAGCTCGCTAAGTCCATTATGCCTTTGCAATAAATCTGTGCTGATTAAAAAATGCGCAGTCAAAAGCCTGCCCTGTTTTTACGCCATATTTTGCCGCATACATATGGCGGCGGCAGCAGTATCCCGCAATAAACACAATAATGCTGTGCATAGGGCAGGAAAAGCTGTGTAAATCTTGCTAGACGAATGAAATAGCAATAATAAAAATTTCTGCTTAAAAAGTAAGCAGTGTATGCGCTTTGCTATTCTCCATCATGGGTCTCGCCGAAGAATTGAAACAGTGCGCCTTTAGGATTGTTCCGCTTCTTCGACGAAGAGCTGATATTAGCGATTATGCGGACGATAGCGCGACAATCCCAAGTCTTCCGCCTCGATTTCCGGCGTCTTGCCGCTGATGATGTCGGCAATCAGACGCCCTGCGCCTAAGGACATCGTCCAGCCCAGCGTGCCGTGTCCGGTATTGAGGAAGAGGTTGGCATAGGGCGTTTTGCCGATAATCGGCGTGCTGTCAGGCGTGTTGGGGCGCAGTCCGCACCAAAATTCGCCGCGCGCCATATCGCCGCCCCGCGGGAATAAATCGCGCGTGACCAATTCCAGCGTTTCGCGGTGCTTCTGCCGCAATTGCAAATCATAGCCACAGAGTTCCGCCATGCCGCCGACGCGGATGCGTTCGTTAAAACGCGTGATGGCGACTTTATAGGTTTCGTCGATAATGGTGGATTGCGGGGCTTGGTCGGCATCGATAATCGGCAAGGTGAGCGAGTAGCCTTTGACGGGGTAAACGGGAATATCCAAGTGCAGGGCTTGCAGCATGGGGCGGCTGTAAGCGCCTAAGGCGGAGAGAAAGGCGTCGCCGGTAAAAGCTTTGCCGCCAGCAATCACGGCTTCGATTTTGCCGCCCTGCGTGTTAAAGCCTTCAATCGCATGTTCATAATAAAACTGCACGCCCTCGGCCTGTAGGCGCGCCGCGGTGCGCGTGGTGAATAAATGGCAGTCGCCGGTTTGGTCTTGCGGCAGATGCAGGGCGGCGACAATCGGGGCGGCGGCGCCGCTTAATGCCGGCTCGAATGACAATATTTCCTGCGGATTGAGTAGGGAAAACGGCACGCCGTATTGCGCCAAAATCTCCATGTCTTTCGCCGCGGCATCGACTTCTTTTTGACTGCGGAAAATCTGCAAAGTGCCTTTCTGCCGTCCTTCGTAATCAATGCCCGCCGCCTGAAATTCGGCAAAGATGGCGTGGCTGTAATCGGAAATCCGCACCATGCGCGCTTTGTTTTCCTTATAACGCGCTTCGCTGCAATTGGCGAGCATCTGCGACAGCCATTGCATCTGAAAGCGGCTGCCGTCGGGACGCATCATCAGCGGCGAATGTTTGCGCAGCAGCCATTTTGCCGCTTTCAGCGGTATCCCCGGCGCCGCCCAAGGCGTGGTATAGCCGAAAGATAATTGTCCGGCGTTGGCTTTGCTGGTTTCCAAGCCTGCGCCCGCATGTTTGTCAATGACTAACACTTCATGCCCTTGGCGGTGCAAAAACCATGCGCTGGCAATCCCTACCACGCCTGCGCCTAAAATCACGACTTTCATTCATCATTCCTCTTTAAAATAAGCCTTATAGTCTAAGCAAGTGCTAAAATATTTTTCACTTATTTTTGCCGTGAAAAAAGGTTTTTCATCGGTAATTCGGCTGATAAACAGAAAAAAATATGCAATTAGATAAAATTGACCATAAGATTCTGCAATTGCTGCAAGGCAATGCCCGTCTGTCGATGACGGCTTTGGCGGAAAAAGTCGGGTTGTCCGTGTCGCTGGTCACGGAACGCGTGTGCCGCTTGGAGCAAAGCGGCGTGATTCTGCGTTATCAGGCAAGGTTGAATCCTGCCGCTTTGGGCTTGGGTTTGCTGGTCTTTGTGGAGCTGAAGCTGCATACCAAATTAGGACATACTTTTGATGATTTCCGCCGCGAAGTGCGCAAAATTCCGCAGGTGCTGTAGTCAAAGAAATCAAAAAGAGTTACAAATCCACAGGAAGTAAAAGAATAGTTTATCGATGCAATCTAAGCGCCAATCCTTGCGTTTACGTTTAAGCCAAGCCCACATTTTCTCAATTGGGTTCAGATCCGGACTGTATGGCGGTAGCCATAAAATATGATGTCCCGCATCTGCGATAAGCTGTTGGGTGTCCTGTCTTTTGTGAAAGCTGGCATTGTCCATAATATAACCAACAAACCTTGAAAAAATACCAATCATCCCCATATCTCCATCACCATTCACTAATCACTACTTCAAATGGCTTATTCACTAGAAATCAGACAAAAAGCCTTGGCTTATTATGGGCAGATTCAAGTATGAAGTGCAACGCGCCCAAAGCTAGCTTTAACCTCCAAT
>NZ_JBXGGR010000049.1:0-8025 GCF_056855035.1 Suttonella sp. | reverse complement strand
TTATATTTTTAACCTTAGTTTAGGCGTTCATGCCTTAAGGCATACGCATGACGAATTGTATTGGGTATAAATTCCTAATTTACTAATTTATAAAGAAGTAGGTCGGATTCTTGAATCCGACAAATTGATATTTTAAGTAATGTCGGATACAAGTATCCGACCTACCCGATTGAAAAATGATTAATTTTGCCATGAATCGACTATGCATAACGAAAGCAGTTTATCCTTGAGCGGAATCAAGCGCGCTTAATTTCTTGCCGAGCAAACGTTGCGTTACTACGCCAGCGGTCATCGAACCGTTCACATTGACCGCGGTGCGCATCATATCAATTACCGGTTCAATCGAAATCAGCAAGCCCGCCAATTCAATCGGCAAACCCAAAGTGGACAGCACGATAATCGCCGCGAAAGTCGCGCCGCCACCCACACCCGCCACGCCGAAAGAAGCAATCACGACCACGACGATAACAGAGGCGATAAAAGAGACAGACCAAGGAACAATGCCCATTGTCGGCGCAATCATGATGGCGAGCATGGCTGGATAGACGCCTGCGCAGCCATTCTGCCCGATGGTGGCGCCGAAAGAGGCGGCAAAATTGGCAATCGGCGAGGCGATATGCAGGGCTTGGGTCTGCGCTTCGATATTCAGCGGAATGGTGGCTGCCGAGCTGCGCGAGGTAAAGGCAAAAGTCAGCACAGGCAGCACTTTGCGCGCATAATCTTTCACATTGCGCCCGCAGACGTAAATAATCGCGGCGTGCATCAAGAGCACCAAAGCAAGGGCGATATAAGAGGCGACAAAGAATTTTGCCAATTGCAGCAAGGCGCCCGCATTGGTGGAAACCATGACTTTTACCATTAGGGCGGCAACGCCGTAAGGCGTGAGGCGGATAATCATGCGCACCAAAGCCAGCACCCATACCTGCAATGTCTCCACGCACAGCGAAATGCGTTCGCCCTGCAGCGCATCTTTGCGCGCCACTTGCAAGGCGGCAATGCCGAGCAAAGAAGCGATAATCACGGTGGAAATCATGGCGGTATCGCCCAATCCAGCTAGGCTTGCCACGATATTGCTCGGGATAAAGCTCTGCAATAAAGCGGGAATCGTCAGGGCGGCGGTCTTGTCCTGATTTGCCAACATACTGGCGCCGCGCGCTTTTTCCGCTTCGCCGGCGACTAAGGAAGCGGCGTTGAGGTCAAAGAGATTGGCGATAACGATGCCGATAAATGCGGCGACAGCGGTGGTCAGCAATAAAGTGGCAATCACAAAAAAGCTGATTTTGCCGATGGCGCTGGCGCGTTCGACCTTAGCCATCGCCGCCAGAATGGAAACAAAGACCAAAGGCAGGGCAATCATTTTCAAGAGTTGCACATAGCCGTTGCCCACAATATTGACCCACAGCAGCACCTCTTTTGCTAAAGAAGAAAAAGACAGCAGCAAGCCGTAGGCAAGACCGGCAAACAAACCGGCGAAAACGACTTTGCTTAAAGACGATTCGCGCTGCTGCCAATGGAACAGACCGTATAAAATGCCGATAAAAGGCAGTAAATAAAGCAGAATTAACATAGCGATTCCTTAAAAATAAAGGCGCATTATCGCAAATGCCGTCAGGTGCGGGTATCGCCTTTATTTATGGTCTGATAACTTTTGCTTATGAGGGCTTTCAGCGGCGGACGGCATTTTGCGCTATAATGCCGCGATTTTTTAAATCGGGAGGAAATATGCGTATTGTTGAAGAAGCCCTAACCTTTGACGATGTTTTGCTGGTGCCGGATTATTCGGAAATACTGCCGCGCGACGCGGATTTGAGCGTCCAGATTGCTCGCGACATCAAGCTCAATATCCCGCTGTTTTCCGCCGCGATGGATACCGTTTCCGAAGCACGTTTGGCAATTGCTTTGGCGCAATTGGGCGGCATGGCGGTCATTCATAAAAACATGACGCCCGAGCAGCAGGCGCAGGAAGTACGCAAGGTCAAACGCTACGAATCTGGCGTAATTCGCGATCCCTTGACCACCACGCCGTACACTTCGATTGGCGAAGTGCGCAGTATTACGCGCGAACATGGTTTTTCCGGATTGCCGGTTTTAGAAAACGGGCGCTTAGTCGGCATTGTGACGCGGCGCGATGTGCGCTATGCCGATGATGCGGGCTTGGTCAAAGATGTGATGACGCCGCAGGAGCGATTGGTCACGGCAAAAGAAAATACGCCCACCGAGCAAATCAAAGCCCTGCTGCAAGAACATCGGATTGAAAAAATTCTGGTCGTAGACGATGAATTTCATTTGAAAGGCTTGGTAACAGTCAAAGATTTGCGCAGCGCGCGCGATTATCCGATGGCGGCAAAAGATGAGAACGAAAGCCTGCGCGTGGGCGCGGCTATCGGACCGAGCGGCGACAGCGAACAAAGAATCGAATTGCTGACCAAAGCCGGCGTGGATTTGCTGGTCGTCGATACTGCGCACGGACATTCCAAAGGCGTGATTGAGCGGGTGCGCGAATTGCGGCGCAGTCATCCCGATTTGGCGATTGTCGGCGGCAATATCGCCACCGCCGAAGCAGCAATGGCCTTGGCAGATGCCGGTGCGGATGTCGTGAAAGTCGGCATCGGGCCGGGCTCGATTTGCACCACGCGGATTGTTGCCGGCGTCGGCGTGCCGCAAATTTCCGCCGTCAGCAATGTGGCAAAAGCCATGAAAGGACGCGGCGTAAGGGTAATTGCCGACGGCGGTATACGCTATTCGGGCGACATCGCCAAGGCGATTGCCGCCGGTGCGCATGCGGTGATGGTCGGCGGATTATTGGCGGGTACGGAAGAATCGCCCGGCGAAGTCGAGCTGTATCAAGGGCGTTCTTATAAATCCTATCGCGGCATGGGTTCGCTGGGCGCGATGAGTGCAGGTTCTGCCGACCGCTACTTCCAAGGCGGACAAAAAGCAGAAAAATATGTGCCTGAAGGCATTGAAGGCCGCGTACCCTATAAAGGTGCAGTTTCTGCCGTGATTGAGCAATTGATGGGCGGCTTGCGTTCCTCAATGGGCTATGTGGGCTGCGCCACTTTGGAAGACATGCGCGAAAAACCGCGCTTTGTGCGTATCAGTAATGCGGGTATGCAGGAATCGCATGTGCATGACGTAACGATTACCAAAGAACCGCCGAACTACCGCCGTTAAAAACGAAAGCGCAGAATATCTGCGCTTTTTTATCATAGGCTTTAGCTTATATTGCTTTAATCTAGAAAATCTTTTTAATCTGCTGTCAAAAATATTCTTATTATCGGTGAGATGAATAGAAAAAATGCACAATAGCCTTTTACAGAGAGCCCCAAGCCCCCTTTGCGGCGCTGAGACAATGTAGAATTTTTCGGACATCAGCGTGCCATGTTTGAGCGCAGCGAGTCTGGCACGCGCCGAAAAATTCAAATTGGCGAAGGCAGTTTGCAAAGCAAACCGCCACAACGGGGTTGCCTTTTTTTGGTTACTTTTTTTGGCAAGGCAAAAAAAGTAACGCCCAGCGCAGCGTCAAAAGCTAATTGTAAAACAGCGGGATTTTGTTAAGAAATATGATTTCTAAGTTAATTGCTATAATAAAGCGCTTGAATTAAGGAATGCCATGTCAAAAACCACGCCGATTATTGCCGATTATGGCTTTGAAATGATTGATGAGGAGAAAAGTGCATCCCCATTGAAAATGTTTTACATCGCCTGCGATTTTCCGCCCGAAGCGGAGGGCACGGACAGCGCGGCGGCGGCTTTGTAGGCAGAAATCGCGCCGCTCTTGTGTCAGCAATTTTTTAGACATAGGGATATTGCCATACTGATGATTACCCTCATCGGCAAAGTCACTGCGGCGGATTTTCATCAGGCTTGGCAGCAGCAATTGGCGCAAAATATTCTCTTAAAAACCGGTGTGCAAACTTCCTTGCGGGCGGCAGTCGTGACGCACGGCGATGAGGAAGGCAATGTATTAAGCGAAGCGGATTTGCTGGCGACACTATCCTAAAGTATTTAGTAATGAATGATTGATGAGTAACTAATATGAAACAAGACAAAATGCTGATTTTAGATTTCGGTTCGCAAGTAACGCAACTGATTGCGCGACGTGTGCGCGAAGCCCATGTGTATTGCGAATTGCACCCCTACGATATGCCTTTGGACGAGATTAAAGCCTTCAATCCCAAAGGCATTATTCTTTCAGGCAGCCCGCAATCGGTTTACGATGATGCGAATTATCATGCCGATACGGCTTTGTTTGATTTGGGCGTGCCTGTGCTGGGGATTTGCTACGGCATGCAGTTTATGGCGCACCATTTGGGTGGCGCGGTGGAAGCGGGCAATCAGCGCGAATTCGGTTACGCGCAAGTCAAAACCATTGATTGCGCACTCACGCGCGGCATTTTTGACCAAAGCCCCAACACCTTGGACGTGTGGATGAGCCATGGCGACAAAGTGGTGAAATTGCCAGAGGGTTTTGTCGTGATTGGCGACACGCCGTCTTGCCCGATTGCGATGATGGAACACGCTGAAAAACAATTTTACGGCATTCAATTCCACCCCGAAGTTACCCACACCAAACAAGGTCGTGCCTTAATCAACCGTTTTGTGTTGGACATTTGCGGCGCAACGCCCAGTTGGACGATGCCCAATTACATTGACGAAGCCGTTGCCAACATCCGCGAACAAGTGGGCAGCGATGAAGTGATTTTGGGCTTGTCGGGCGGTGTGGACAGTTCGGTGGCGGCGGCGTTGATTCATCGCGCGATTGGCGACCAGCTCACTTGCGTGTTTGTAGACCATGGACTTTTGCGCCTGAACGAAGCGGAAAATGTGATGAATATGTTTGCGCGCAATTTGGGCGTCAAAGTCATTCATGTGGACGCGAGCGAACAATTTATGGCGAAACTGGCTGGCGTAACCGACCCCGAACGCAAACGCAAAATCATCGGCGCGGAATTTATTGAAGTCTTTGACGCGGAGGAGAAAAAATTGACCAACGCCAAATGGTTGGCACAAGGCACGATTTACCCAGACGTGATTGAATCCGCAGGCGCGAAAACCAACAAAGCCCACGCGATTAAATCGCACCACAACGTCGGCGGGCTGCCTGAAAACATGAAATTGCAACTGCTTGAACCTTTACGCGATTTGTTCAAAGACGAAGTACGCGAATTGGGCGTAGCATTGGGTTTGCCGCGCGAAATGGTGTACCGCCACCCCTTCCCTGGACCTGGTTTGGGTGTGCGGATTTTGGGCGAAGTGAAACGCGAATACGCCGATTTGTTGCGCCAAGCCGATGACATTTTCATTCAAGAATTACGCAATACGTTCAATGATAAAGGCGAATCTTGGTACGATTTGACCAGTCAAGCGTTTGCGGTTTTCCTGCCTGTGAAATCGGTGGGCGTGATGGGCGATGGACGCACTTATGATTATGTGGTCGCGCTCCGTGCGGTGGTTACCAGCGATTTTATGACGGCACATTGGGCGGAATTGCCATATAGCTTGCTGGGCAAGGTGTCGAACCGCATCATCAACGAAATCCGCGGCATCAATCGCGTGGTCTACGATGTGAGCGGCAAACCGCCTGCCACCATTGAGTGGGAATAAGCCTCTGCCGACAGCAACTGTTCTATACTCGGAGAAGCGAAAAAGCATACAAAGGAGCCAAGCCTGACATGCTTTTTCAATTCTCCGGCTATAAATTACCTAATCTTTTTTCTCGCGCGCAAAGGGAAAAGCAATCAAACTCGCAAGACCTGCAATAAACACATTAAATTTAATCGCCTCCACCACTAAAGCGGAATCATCGCTATTGAAACTTTGCGTGACGAAATAAGCGGCAAACCAAATCCCCAAAGCTAAAAAAAGATTCAGCAATACATCTAAAGGACGTTTTTTAAATTTACATCCGAAAGCCAGCAAAGACATTATCGCGCAGGGAAATAAAGCGAAAACAGACTGAAATAGCACACTCAGCCAAAACCTCACATACATAATCTCTTCCATTCCCTCTGGCGTAACATTTAAGCGCTTGTTAATATAAGCAAGCAAAACAACATTGCTTAAATAATTAAGATAAAAATATAGGGAATACGCGCGCGGACTGGATAATTTGCGCAAATACTTTTTTGGAATAGGCATGTTGATTTTCCTTAATAATGAATGTGTTTATGAATATCTCTTTCTCTTGAAAAGCATGGGAAATATTGTTGATTGACAGATATAGATTGCCGCGGCATATCGTTGAAGAATTGAAAAAGTATTACGGTGTTGGCTCGCCTTGCCCTACGCTCTTGTAGCGTCTGCGGCTCGCCGCCTACTACTTTTCCACTTCTCCGACGATAACATACAGGGCAAGCCTCGCCTGAGCAAGAGGCGTTTTTTATCCATCAATCTGCGCATCTTGTCGCGGCTTTTTGCTACAATGTCCCATCTAAAATGTCACTAAACAAAAGCTTATGAGTCTATTTGAATTTTTCCTGATTTTATTTATCTTAACCGCGGTGAGCGCGGTGATTTCATCGGCAGAAATTGCGCTTGCCAGTTCGCGCAAACTGCGTTTGCAGCAAATGGGCGGCAATGGCGATTTACGCGCCTTAATGGTTTTGCAATTACAGGAACAACCAGGACGCTTTATCACGGTAGTGCAAATTGGTTTGAACATGGTCGCGGTGGCTGCTGGTGTGGTCGGTGAAGCAAATTTAAGTATTTATATTAAAGATTTACTTCAAAAATATTTCCCACAAGCACCTTGGATTGATAATGCCGCCACATGGATTTCATTCATCGGCGTGACTTCTGCCTTTATCCTTTTCGCCGATTTAATGCCCAAACGCTTGGCGATGGTTTATCCCGAAGCGATTGCGGTTCGCACGGTGCGCATCATGAATTTCTTGATTTTTATCCTCAAGCCGATTGTTTGGATATTTGATTTTATTGCTAATCAGACCTTTAAACTTTTTAAGTTACCTTCGGTACGTCAAGAAAATATGACTTCGCAAGATATTGTTGCTTTCGTCGATGCTGGTGCACAAGCAGGAGTCGTCATGGCGCAAGAACAGTATTTGATTGAAAATATTTTTGAAATGCAAGAACGCCGTGTGACTTCTACCATGACCACACGCGAAAGCATTGTCTATTGCGACCGCACCGATAACCGCGATGCGATTCTGGCATTGGTCGCAGAACATCCGCATACCAAATTGCTGGTTTGCGACAATGGTTTGGATAAAATTCTGGGCTATGTGGAATCGCATAATCTGCTGCGCATGTATCTGCAAAATCCTGAGCAGCCGATTGCCATCAGCGATCCGCAATTGCTGCGCAAAGCCTTGTTTATTCCCGATACCTTATCTTTATATGAAGTGCTGGAGCTCTTCAAATCCTCGGGCGAGGATTTTGCCGTGATTGTGAATGAATACGCGTTGGTGGTGGGCGTGGTGACGCTTAAAGACGTGATGAGTATCGTGATGGGCGAATTGGTTTCCACCGAAGAAGAGCAAATCGTGCAGCGTGATGCGGATTCATGGCTGATTGACGGCGCAACACCTTGTGAAGACGTACTGCGCGTCTTAGATTTAACGGCTTTTCCTGAAGAAGAAAATTATGAAACCATCGGCGGATTCATGATGTATATGCTGCGTAAAATCCCGAAAAAAACCGATTTTGTTTTATACGATAATTATAAATTTGAAATTATTGACACTGAGAATTTCAAAATCGACCAATTGCTTGTTTCAAGGCGTAAAGATATGCCTGCTGTAAATGAAGAGGATTAATTTTTAAACCTGAAGATAAGATAGTTTGCTTATATTCTGAGCGTTTTTTCACTTGAACAATATCGAATATCATCATTGATAATGATGATATTTAGTTTTTGCGAAATTTGGGCAAAGGGACATTTTAGGTGCTAAAAAGTTTGAAAAGCCTTATTCTGTAAGGCTTTTAGCGAGGTCAAAAGCTTTGAACACAAAAAATGCTTTTTCTGTGGCTCAAAACAGGTCAAAAAAGATGGCAGACAAAATC
>NZ_JBXGGR010000023.1:0-7320 GCF_056855035.1 Suttonella sp. | reverse complement strand
ATAAGCTCTTTATGCCCCTCGGTATTGAGGGCTAACAGTGTATAGACTGCTTGATTGACATAGCGTCCCTCATCTTTGACCTTATAGTGAATGGCATCAAGCCATACGATAGGATAAACGCTATCCAGTGCTCTGGATTGCCAGGCTGAAACCTTTGCAAAACCCAAAAAAATCCTCTAAATTCCCCCAACTAAGAAATTAGAGGATTTTTTGTGGTTTTGCAAAGGTTTCAGGCTGCTTAACTATATCTTATGCCGCCAATCTATGCTTTCACTGGCAATCGTCGACAAACGCGATTATTCTTTATTCACTCATCCTGACAGTTAAGACAAATATCATGAAAAAAACCGCCCTCATCCTTGCTGCCGCCTATATTTTGCAAGCCCAAGCCGCTTATAAAGAAGTTCCTAATGATTGGAGCCGCATTCAAATCCCCAGTTCTCATGCGCCGATGGCGGTCGGCAGCCCCTCCAACGGCTGCCAATTCGGTGCGCAAATCCTGCCCGAGCAAGGCGTCGGCTATTTCGACATCCGCCGTTTTCGCAACCGTTTCTACGGTCAGCCCTCAACCATTGCCTTGGTGCAAAGCATGGGGCAATTTGTCTATCAAACGACCGGCGAAGCCATGCTGATCGGCGATTTAAGCCAACCGATCGGCGGATTGATGAGCTATGCCCATGTCAGCCATCAAAACGGACTGGACGTTGATGTGTATTTCGCCAGCGTACAACAAGGGCAAATTCCCGATAAAGACCATGAAGCTCCGACTGTGGTCGATAAAGCTAAAGGCATCATGAGATTAGAACGCTGGAAACCCGCTTATCGCCAAGCTCTGTATGCAATCGCCACGCATCCCGATACCGACCGTATTTTTGTCAATTCCATTATCAAACAGCACCTTTGTCAAACGGAAACGGATCGCGCATGGCTACGCAAAATTCGTCCTTGGGGCGGACATGACGGGCATTTTCATGTGCGTCTGCGCTGTCCGGCAAACAATGAATTGTGTCAAAGTCAAAAACCCGTACCGGCGGGCGACGGCTGCGATGAGGGCTTAGACAAATGGATACGCGACCAAAGCGATGCCATTCTTAAGCCCAAACCGGCAAAACCGACAGCACCGAAACCGCGTCCCGAACCGCCGCAAACCTGCCTGATGCTGCTGCTTGAAATGCAGGGCAAATCAGGCATGAGCAAATAGCAATTTCGGCTTTTCAAATAGGCAAATGCCGCTATAATGCAAAGCCCAATTTAATAAAGGAAACAAGATATGAAATATTCTTTCTTATTCGCTTCAGCCATTGCTGCAACTGTAGCCGGTTGTGCTTCATCCAATCATGATGACAAAGCAGGGGTGGTCACACCTGCCGATGCGGCAAGCCCGAATCAGCAAATTCCTGCTTTTGAACAAGTCATACATTTAGCTTATCAATGCTCAGGCAGCGACGGCAAAGCAGCACCTTTATTAGTCGCAGGTTACGGTATTGTGAATGGCGAGCCGGTTGCCGCTCAGCTGACGATTGGCGAATCTACATCTCCTGCCTTAGTATTAGTGAAAGATGCGCCAAATGCAGATATGAATAACACCTTTTTCGGCAACGGCGTGACTTGGACGACCGAACGCGCCAATTTGCAAAACATCGGGCAGGCACAAGGCATCATGCTTACTCAGCGCCAAATGACGGAAGTCAACGGCAAACAAGAAGAAGTTGACAACATCATGCTCAAAGATTGCTCAGTCGATCCGGCAGCAACTCAAAGCCTCGTGCAGCAAAAAGCCAATTAACAGGCTTTTACAGCAATGATATAGAAAGGGCGTTCAGCCCTTTCTGTGCTTATAAAAGCCTTCTTTTCACTAATTGCCGTAAACGCAAGAAAATCCGCCGCGCGGTAATACGCTCATCATCCTATACTCAGAGAATGGAAAAACAGTATAGTCAAAGAAATGAAAAAGTGATACAGTAATGCTGCTAACAGGTAGCGCAGAGAGTACGGCGAGATGTGTTTAAATTGTAACTCTTTTTGAATTCCTTGACTATACAAGGCGATCCAAGTCCCTAATCATTTTCAGTTCTTTGACTATATTTGCCGTTTTGTCATGATCTAGCTCAATTTAGCCGCCGAAGCCTTGTGCTATTATAGCCGCCCTTCTCAGGCTGAAACCCTGCCTTTAATTATTTTGATGAGTCTGCCATGCGCCTAATTCGCCATAATTTTTTGCTAATCGTCTTTTATATTTTGTCTGCCTTCGGCACTTGGGCGCAGGACATCGCCCCTTTTAAATCCGTATTCATTCCCGAGATTAGCCAAATACCGCTGGAACAAGGCTATCAAACCGATATCCGCATCGACATCCCCACCGGCTATTATCTCTATGCCGACAAATTGCGCCTTGAAGACCCAGCGCTTGACGAAATGCAGCTGCACTTCAGTCCGAGCAAGGAAAAACAAGACTCCTTCTTCGGACTGGTACAAATCTATGACGAGCAACATCCTGTTCTGATTGAAATTCAACACACACATCCGCAAGACAGCTTCACGCTACACGCCCAAGGCTGCCAAGACGGCGTCATCTGCTATCCGCCGGACAAATGGCAACTCTCCCTTGCCGCCGGCAGCGACATTGCCGCCGCACCTGTCAGCAATAAAGGCTTTTTGCAGCAACAAATCGCCGCCAACTCCGCTGCCACCGCAACTGCTCCGACTACTCCGCCCCCAAGCAGCGCAAACCCCGTTGCCGCCGCAACACCTGCCGCCGTCCCGCCCTCCAAGCAAGAAGACACACTCGGACAACGCCTTGCCGCCAATTATTGGCAAACCCTACCTTGGCTGCTGCTCTTAGGCATCGGACTGAGCTTTACCGCCTGCGTGTATCCGCTGATTCCGATTGTTACCAGCCTTGTGGTCGGCAAAAACAGCAGCAGCGCCAGAAGCTACGCCCTCATCAGCCTCTACGTACTGGGCATGGGCTTGGCAATGGCATTGCTCGGCGCAGTATTCGGACTGTTTAACCAACTCAATCTGCAAGCCGCCCTGCAAAAACCTTGGGTCATCCTCATCGTCGCAACATTTTTCGTACTGCTCTCGCTGTCCATGTTTGACGTCTATACCCTGCAAACCCCGCACTTCTTGCAGAAAAAAATCGACCGCATCAGCCGCAAACAACATAGCGGCTCTGCCCTCGGCGCGATTATCCTAGGCGCATTATCCATTTTAATCGTCAGCCCCTGCGCCACCCCCGTACTCACCGCCCTACTCATCTACACCACGCAAACCACCGCCGCCCACGGCGCGCTTGCCCTCTTTGTCTTCGGCATCGGCACCGGCTTACCGCTGCTGCTTTTCGCCGGCGTGCTGCGCCGCTTTATGCCTAAAGCGGGAAATTGGATGATTATCATCAAACAAATCTACGGCATCATGATGCTTGCCATCGCTCTATGGCTGATTACCCGCATCCTGCCGGCACTGTGGGCATGGGGCTTATGGGCATTATTCGCGCTGGCGCTCGCCGTCTTCTTTGAAGCGCAGCAAGGCAGCGCCGCCGGCAAAGCCCGACATCTCTTTGCCTTTTTCCGCTATCTCGCCCTGCTTGCCGCCTTTATCGCCGCACAAAACGCCCTTGCGCCCTCCTCATCTGCGCATCAAGGCAATCCGCAAAACTATCATGCGCCCTTTGTGCAGCTTGACGATGCCGCTGCGCTCAAACAAGCAATGGCGGACAGCAGCCAGCCCGTGATAGTAGATTTTTATGCCGACTGGTGCGTCGCCTGCAAAGTCTGGGAACGCGACATCTGGCAAAACCCCGAATTTGCGCAAAGCCTCGCCCCCTACCGCCTGCTGAAAATAGACGTTACCGCCTATACCGAAGAACATAAAGCCCTGTTTCGCGAAATGAACCTTGTCGCGCCGCCGGCAGTCATCTTCTATCCGCCACACAGCCAAAGCCTCGCCGCCGATAATGGGCGCATCATCGGCGAAATGCGCGCCAAAGACTTTAGCGCCTATTTGGCAAACAGAGAAATAGCAGCCCAATAAATAGAGTACCTTAAGGTCAAAATGAGATTTAGAAATGCGTATTTCGTCAGGAGAAGCGCTTGGCATAATCTCATCTTGACCTTAAGAGCAAGATAGGGTGGGCAACTTGTTGCCCACGCAGCTTAATCCCAATCCCCAGCTGCATTGATTGCACACAATCTCTGTACCAACCCGAGGTAGGTCGGATACTTGTATCCGACATTGCTTAAACCATAACATTCTCGGATTCAATCCGACCTGAAAAAATAAAATAAGGCGGCGTGTATCAAACCACGTGGGCAATAAGTTGCCCATGCAATCCTTACTAACGCGGTTCATTGCGGGCAAAAATACGCAGATAACGCAGGCAATAAACGATAAAAGCGGCAGCAATCGCCACGGCGGGCAGGCGGTAGATGCCGTTTATATTCGGCTCAAAGGCGGAATAGATGCCGCGCGTGCAGGCGGCGATAAGCAGCAGCGTGAGAGCAAGGCGAATATCGCTATGAAAATGCAGTTTCACGCCGCTGTGCCGTTGCCCCGCAATGCTGATAATGGTCAAAATCATCAACAGATAGACGGCGATTGCCAAAAAATGCCGCGCAAAGCCGCTATAAGCCGGTGCCAAAAGCAGTACTGCGCCCAAAGCGCTGTAACCCAATGCCAAACTTAGGCTGACGGCATAATGCGCGCGCACATAGGCAAAGCGCAGCAGACGCAGATGATGAAAATCATGCAGACGCGCGACAAATGCCATGCCTGCCGCCAGATACAGCCAGCCTTGTACGCTATGGCTCGCCGCTAAGCCGGATGCGGTCGCCGCCGCCAACCAAAAGCAGGAGAGGTTTTTATAATAAGGATTGGGGATAAAGCGTTCCTCCAGCCGTCCGCCGTCTTCCAAAGCTTGGTTGCCGATTGCCCGTGCTACGCGAAAATTGATAATCGCGACCGCCAGCAACATGGCATCCACGCCGGCATGCAGATAGCGTCCTTCGGCGCTTGCGGCATAAGCTATCGCCAGCGCGATAATCAGACTGAGACAAAATAAGAGGCTAAGCTGGCGGCTGTCTTTACTACGCCAAACAAAAGAAGCGGTCAAGGCAAAGAGATAAGCCCAAAAGGGCACAATCAGCCATGCGCCGATGCTTAATTGCCACAGTCCGCACAAAGCGATACCCCATAGAACGAGCAGACAGATGCTGTGCGCGTGCAATTTGCGGCGGTCGTTCGTCCATTCGGGCAAGGCGGTCAGCAGAAATCCCGCAAATGCCGCGCCGCCTGTCAGATGAACAAAGGCAAAGGCGTGCCAATGCAGGGGAAAATATGCCGTCTGACTTGGCAGAAAACTAAGTGCCAGCCAAGGCAGTAGGGCAATCAGCACAGCGAAGCTAATCAAGGGGAAAAACAGGCGGAAAGGGTGTTGCAGGCTTTTCTGCCAATAATGATTCATGATTTATCCTCGGCATCGGACAGCGGAGGAATTTTCTCGCCACTGCGGATATGGGCGAAAAAGGGGCTTTGCACTTGGCGACGTATCCATGCCTCATCGCGCGCGGTATAGGGCGTATCCAAATGCAGGCTTTGCAGCGCGGTAGCGGGTTTGCCATCCAAACGCAGAATGCGGCTGCCCAGCAAGACGGCTTCGTCGCGGTCATGCGTAACCAAACAGACCGCCATGCTGGCGCTGATTTTTTCGGCAATCAGCTGCTGCAATTGGCGGCGCAATTGATGGTCAAGCGCGGAAAAGGGTTCGTCCATTAAGAGCAAATCAGGCTCGATAATCAGCGCTCGCGCCAAGGCGATACGCTGACGCATACCGCCCGAAAGTTCATGCGGATATTTGGCGAAATCCGATGCGGCAAAGCCCAAACGCTGCAATAAGGGCGCAATTTCGGCTTGCCGCTCGGGGGCGACAATCGCCACATTTTCCAGCGCATTGCGCCAAGGCAATAGGCGCGGTTCTTGAAATAAAAAGGCAAGCCGCTGAAAATCATAGCTGATACTGCCACTTTTCAAGGTTTGCAAATCGGCAATCGCGCGCAAGACGGTGGTTTTGCCGCAGCCGGACGGTCCGACAAAACAAAGGCATTCGCCGCGCGCAATCTGAAACGACAGATTATCGATAATCGGCGCGGTCATGAGTTCTATATTAATGGCGCTAGCGGTAAGCATCTTAATTTCCCCGACTGCGGACAGGCAGAATCCAACGCTTCAGCGGTTCTAAAAGCGCGTATTCTACAAACATAATCAATGAGATGATGATAATCACATAAGCCATAACGTCGGTGGTATCCAACATCGCGCGCGCGCTTGCCAATGCCGAGCCGATGCCTTGATTGCCGCCCAACAGCTCCGCCATCACGGTAATTTTCAAACCCGAACCGGTGGCAACAATTAAAGCCGGCAGCAATTGCTGACTTAAATGCGGCAAATACAATTGCTTAAGGCGTGCCGCAAAAGGCAGACGATACACTTTCAGCATTTCTTTCAATTCCTCGCTCATGCTCATCATGCCCATCATCGCCGCAGCAAAGAGCATCGGCAACACCGTTACCGCTACCGTGAAAATCGCGCTGGTCGAGCCCATGCCGAACCAGAAAATCGCCAGTACAATCCAGACAATCGGCGGCATACCCAGCAATAGCGTAATCAAAGGTCGCAGCAGGAGCGCCAAGGTGCGGCTCATGCCTGCCAATAATCCGCCGCTAATGCCCAGTATGATTGCCAAAGACAAGCCGTAAGCGCCGTGATACATGGTTGTAGCAATGGTTTCCCGCCCTAAGGTTTCCTGCACAATGCCGAACACGCGCCGCAATACGTCCAAAGGCGCCGGCAAAATCAGCGCGCCCAAATGCTCGTAAGACAAATGCCACAGGGCAAACACGCCGGCAATCGTGGCAAGGGCAGGAAAAATCCCCCACACATAAGACAATGCGCCGCGCCATTTGCCGCTCTGCTGAATCTGTCCGCGCTCGATAATCATGACAATCCTAAGCTAAACAAGTCGATTTATCATAAATGATAACATGTTTTTCAGCACTTGATTTATATCAAGTGCAAAGTAAATTCAAATTATTTTTATCAAAATAAAAAACCTTTTAAAGTCTATATTATTTTGACAATAATAAATCCATTCTCCGACTGATTGACTTTTCTTTTTTAAAATGTCTTAGATTCAATCTTGAAGTGCAACGTTTAATAGAGAAGAGAGAAGATGTAAGATGTGCGGTGTTGCACTTGCTCATCAACTCTTACCTATCAGAACGTTATGAAACACTATACACATCTTACACAAGAACAAAGGTA